>NZ_VISM01000001.1:2467916-2780000 GCF_007827455.1 Lutibacter sp. Hel_I_33_5 | reverse complement strand
AAATACTATAGTAATAATGTACTAATGAATTGTATTAAAAAAGCTTTTACAATATCTTTGCCATCGCAATTTCCAATTGTAAGGAAATAATAAAACATACTAAATGATTAAAATTACATTACCAGACGGAAACGTTAAAGAGTTTGAAGTGAATAGCACACCAATGGACGTTGCTAAGAATATTAGTGAAGGTTTTGCTAGAAATGTTATTTCTGCGAATTTTAATGGAGCAACAGTAGAAACCTCTACTCCATTAACCACAGATGGCTCATTAATTCTTTATACGTTTAATGATACTGATGGTAAAAAAGCTTTTTGGCATTCTTCTGCACACGTATTAGCGCAGACTATTTTAGATTTTTATCCAAATGCTAAACTAACAATAGGTCCTGCTATAGAGAACGGGTTTTATTATGATGTAGATTTTGGCAATGAAACTATTTCTGAAAAAGACTTTAATCAAATTGAAAAGAAATTTTTAGAAAGAGCTAGAGAAAAGGCAGATTTTAAATTAAGGTCTATTTCTAAAGCAGATGCATTAACATATTATAAAGAACAAAATAATCAATATAAAGTTGAATTAATAGAAAATTTAACTGATGGTGATATTACTTTTTGTGATCACAGTAACTTTACAGACTTATGTCGTGGTGGACATATACCAAACACTGGTATCATAAAAGCTATAAAGATTATGAATGTTGCTGGAGCTTATTGGCGAGGTGATGAAAAAAACAATCAACTTACTAGGGTTTATGGAATTTCGTTCCCTAAACAAAAAATGTTGACCGAATACCTTGAATTACTAGAGGAAGCAAAAAAACGAGATCATAGAAAATTAGGAAGAGAGTTAGAATTATTTACTTTTTCTCAAAAAGTTGGTGCTGGTTTACCATTGTGGTTACCAAAAGGCGCTGCATTAAGAGGAAGACTGGAAGACTTTTTAAAGGCTGCTCAGAAAAAAGCCGGATATGAAATGGTAATGACTCCTCATATTGGTCAGAAAGAATTATATGTAACTTCTGGTCATTATGAAAAATATGGAGAAGATAGCTTTCAAGCTATTAAGACTCCTAAAATGGATGAGGAGTTTTTATTAAAACCCATGAATTGTCCACACCACTGTGAGGTTTACAATTTTAAACCTTATTCATATAAAGACTTACCAAAACGTTTTGCAGAATTCGGAACTGTCTATAGGTATGAACAAAGTGGTGAATTACATGGATTAACTCGTGTAAGAGGTTTTACACAAGATGATGCACATATATTCTGCACACCAGAACAGTTAGATCAAGAATTTAAAGATGTAATCGATTTAGTTTTATACGTTTTTGGTTCTTTAGGGTTTGAAAATTTTACCGCTCAAGTTTCTATACGTGATATGGAAAACCTTGATAAATATATAGGTGATGTTGAAACTTGGGAAATTGCTGAACAAGCAATTATTAATGCCGCAACAGATAAAGGTCTAGATTTTGTAATTGAAGAAGGTGAAGCTGCTTTTTATGGTCCTAAATTAGACTTTATGGTAAAAGACGCTTTAGGCAGAAGTTGGCAACTTGGAACCATACAAGTTGACTATAATTTACCAGAACGTTTTGAATTAACCTATAAAGGTGCCGATAATCAGTTGCACAGACCTGTGATGATTCATAGAGCTCCTTTTGGATCTATGGAACGGTTTATTGCAGTGTTATTAGAACATACAGGAGGAAATTTCCCGCTTTGGCTTACACCAGATCAAGTTATCTTATTGCCAATCAGTGAGAAATATCAAAAATATACAGAAAAAGTTTTACATTCGTTAGAAAATTCCGAAATTCGCGCCCTCGTAGATAGTAGAAACGAGAAGACAGGCAGAAAGATTAGGGATGCAGAAGTTAGCAAAATACCATTTATGGTTATTGTTGGCGAAAAGGAAGAAGAAAATGGTACAGTTTCTGTAAGAAAGCATGGTGAAGGAGATTTAGGTACATTTACAATAGAAGAATTTGTATCATTAATCAATGAAGAAATTAACAAAACAAAAAAAGAATTTTAGAGCTGATAAAACAGCACATTATATTAATTTAAATTTATAAGTCATAGCAATACGTAGAAGTAGGTCGAGAAGACCTTTGAGAGTAATCAAAGAAGATCAACACAGAATAAACGACAAAATCAAATATGTTGATGAAGTCCGTTTAGTTGGTGAAAACATTGAAGTTGGTGTTTATTCTTTAGAGAAGGCAAAAGAGTTAGCCGCAGAACAAGAATTAGATTTGGTAGAAATTTCTCCAAAAGCTAAGCCGCCAGTTTGTAAGATTATTGATTACAAAAAGTTCATGTATGAACAAAAGAAACGAGAAAAAGCTTTAAAGTCTAAGGCTACTAAAGTGATTGTAAAAGAAATTCGTTTTGGACCTCAAACAGATGAGCATGACTATGAGTTTAAAAAGAAACACGCCATTAAATTTTTAAAAGATGGTGCTAAATTAAAAGCATTTGTTTTCTTTAAAGGACGTTCAATCATCTTTAAAGAGCAAGGACAAATTCTTTTATTAAAACTAGCACAAGAGCTTGAAGAATATGGTAAAGTTGAGCAAATGCCTAAATTAGAAGGTAAACGTATGATTATGTTTATTGCTCCCAAAAAAGTAAAATAATTCTCAAATTACTCTTAAGAGTAATTTGAGAATTTAAAGATAATAAGCAAGATAAAAACGAAGGAGATGCCTAAAATGAAAACCAAATCTAGTGCCAAGAAACGTTTTAAGTTAACTGGTTCTGGAAAAATTAAAAGAAAGCACGCGTTTAAGAGTCATATCTTAACAAAGAAGTCTAAGAAACGTAAGCTTAAATTGACGCACGCTACATTAGTACATAAGTCTGATGAAGCGAACATCAAACAACAATTAAACTTAAAATAAGTTTAAAAAGGGAATTTAATTATTAACCATGGAGTTAGGCAAAAAATAAAAGTATTCTTAAATGAATCGCCTACTACAAAAAACAATTTGAATTATGCCAAGATCAGTAAATTCAGTAGCCTCAAGAAAAAGAAGAAAAAAAATCTTGAAGGCAGCAAAAGGTTACTTCGGACGTAGAAAAAACGTTTACACAGTAGCAAAAAATGCGGTAGAAAAAGCAATGCTTTATGCATACCGTGACCGTAAAAATAATAAGAGAAACTTTCGTGCTTTATGGATTATGCGTATTAACGCAGGAGCTCGTTTACACGGAATGTCTTACTCGCAGTTTATGGGGAAAGTAAAAGCTAACAACATTGAATTAAACCGTAAGGTTTTAGCAGATTTAGCGATGAACAACCCAGAGGCTTTTAAGGCAATTGTAGAGAAAGTAAAATAGATTATAAACCTTGCTTATATAGAACCCCAAACTTTATTGTTTGGGGTTTTTTTATTAATTTTAGCATTCAAAACCCCGTAACTATGAAAATTTTTATTCGTTTATTGTTTTTACTTTTATCAACTAGTTCAATAATAGCACAAGAAAACACTAATCAACAAAACACATTACAGGTCCAATTTGATGCAATTTACAGAACCTCTAGTTCTTATCAAGACTATAAAGTTATCCGAAAAACACGTTTTCAGAAATTAAAAACAGATGTTTTAGATTCTATTAAGGAACTAAAGAACGTTATTCAAGAAAAAGAAAAGCTAATTTTAACTACATCGGCAGAAAAAAATAAATTAAAAACTGAAATAGAACAAGTTCAAGGAAATTTAGATAACGCTATATCAAAAGACAACACAGTTAATATATTAGGCATAAATTTATCTAAATCGCTATATAATATTATTGTTTGGGGATTAATATTTACTTTATTAATAGGTTTACTTTTCTTTATTTATAGGTTTAATAATAGTAATGTATTGACAAGGCAAGCAAAAGACAGTTTAGCCGACGTTGAGTTTGAATTTGAACAACATAGAAAAAAAGCTTTAGAAAGAGAACAAAAAGTTCGTAGACAACTACAAGACGAAATAAACAAACAACGTGGCGCTTAACAAACTTAATTATTTATAGTGTTAAAATTAACAATTTGATAATTAAACCATATTAATATCTTGTTTCTCTTAATAATTTTAAAATAGACTTTTACTGTAAATTTATTTTGTAAATTTAGAATTCTAATAGCAATATATAACGTGAATATACTACACATAACAGCAGAATGTTACCCTATTGCAAAAGTTGGTGGTTTAGCTGACGTTGCTGGCGCTTTACCAAAATATCAAAACGAACTAAAAACGAATAGTAATGTTGTAATGCCATTTTACAACAATACATTTACTCAAAATAACAACTTCGAAAAAGTATACAATAATACTTTAAAACTTGGCGATCAAAATCATAATTACACTATTTTAAAAATAGAAGACGATGCTTTAGGTTTTGATTTATTTTGTGTTGATGTTCCAAGTTTATTATATAAGGATTATGTGTATTCTGTAGATGATACAGATCGATTTTTAGCTTTTCAGATTGCTACCTTAGATTGGGTTTTAACTTTAGAAAAGAAACCAGATATAATTCACACACATGATCATCATACTGGGTTAATTCCTTTTATGGTTTCACAGTGTTTTAAATATGAATCTTTAAAGTTTACACCAACCGTTTTAACAATACATAACGCACAATATCAAGGTTGGTTTGCACATAATAAAGTGAATTTAATACCACAGTTTAATTTTGATAACGTTGGTTTATTAGATTGGGGTGGAAATATAAATCCGCTAGCAGCAGCTATAAAATGTTCTTGGAGAGTAACTACAGTTTCTCCTTCTTATATGGAAGAACTCAAGCAAAAAGCAAATGGTTTAGAAGATTTATTAAACCACGAAAGTGCAAAGTGTGTTGGTATTTTAAACGGAATTGATTGGAAGGTTTGGAATCCTGAAACTGATTCTCACATTATAAAAAACTATAAGAAATCGACAATTGTTTCTGGTAAAAAAGCAAACAAAGATTGGCTTTGTAAAAAGTACAATTTAGACAATAAAAAACCACTTTTTGTATTTATAGGACGATTAGTTCATGAAAAGGGTGCAGATCTATTTTCTGAAATATTCAAGAAAGCATTATCAGAAAACGATATTTCAATCCTACTTTTAGGTTCTGGAGATAAAACCAATGAAGAATCTTTAAAACCTCTATTAACGTTACCAAATTTTAATGCACATATTGGATATGATGAAAAACTATCACATATTATTTATGCTGGTGGAGATTTCTTACTGATGCCTTCTAGAGTAGAACCTTGTGGATTAAATCAAATGTATTCGTTACGGTACGGAACTGTGCCAATTGTAAATGCTATTGGCGGATTAAAAGATACAATTATCGATATTAAAAATGATGGATTTGGGATTCGTCATAATGGTGTTAATATAGAAGAAACAACAAAAGCTATTGCAAGAGCAACAGCTTTTTATCAGAATAAAAAAGAGTTTTCTAATAACTCAAAAAAAATAATGGAAATAGATCATTCTTGGAACAATTCTGCCCAAGAATACGTAAAATTATATCAATCTTTAAAAAATTAAGTTATGAATAGTGATGATGTTTTATCAATAATATTAGGTGGCGGACAAGGTTCTAGATTATACCCTTTAACCGCAGACAGATCTAAACCTGCTGTACCTATTGCAGGAAAATATAGATTGGTAGATATCCCAATTTCTAACTGTATCAATTCCAATATTAAAAGAATGTATGTGTTAACTCAGTTTAATTCTGCATCATTAAATAAACACATCAAAAACACCTATCACTTTAGCTTTTTTAGTAAAGCTTTTGTAGATGTTTTAGCAGCAGAACAAACCATGCAAAGTGATAAATGGTTTCAAGGAACTGCGGATGCTGTAAGACAAAGTATGCATCACTTTTTACAAAATGATTTTGAATATGCTTTAATTCTATCTGGAGATCAATTGTATAATATGGATTTTAAGGATATGATAAAAAAGCATAAAGAAAGTAATGCTGAAATATCTATTGCAACGTATCCTGTAAACGAAAAAGACGCAACTGGTTTTGGGATTTTAAAGACTGATAATGAGAATACAATTACTTCTTTTATAGAAAAACCAGACGCAAGTTTATTAAAAGATTGGACTTCGGATGTAAGTAGCGAAATGAAAAATGAAGGCAAAAATTACCTAGCTTCTATGGGAATCTATATTTTTAATAGAAATTTATTAGTGAAGTTAATGGAGAATCCTGATACCATTGATTTTGGGAAAGAAATCATTCCGCAATCTATACACAATCATAAAACAGTAAGTTATCAATATGAAGGATATTGGACTGATATTGGAACAATAGATTCGTTTTTTGAAGCTAATTTAGGTTTAACTGATGATATTCCTAAATTCAATTTATATGATGAAAACAGAGTTTATACAAGAGCTAGAATTTTACCTACTTCAAAAATAGCAGGTGCTACTTTAAATAAAGCTGTAATTTCTGATGGTTGTATTATTCTTGCTAACAAAATTGAAAGAAGTGTTATCGGTGTTCGTTCAAGAATTGGTAAAAACACCGTAGTTTCTAATACGTATATGATGGGATCTGATGTCTATGAATCTTTAGAAGATATAGAGAACAACAATATTGAAAACCTTTTAGGAATAGGTGATAACTGTAATATCAATAATTGTATTGTAGACAAAAACTGTAGAATTGGAGATAACGTAACAATTGATGGAGGCAAACATTTAGAAGATATTGAAACTGAAACATACCAAGTAAAAGACGGAATTGTTGTCATTAAAAAAGGTGCCACAATCCCGAAAGGAACTGTTATTAAGTAATCACATTTTCATATTTTCCAAATCCAATATATGCCTAAAGTTATAGCACATAGTTTATTTTCAGAATTCGATATCCACTTATTTAAAGCTGGAAAACACTATAAATTATACGAAAAATTCGGCTCTCATATCACTACTGTAAAAGGTATTGAGGGAACCTATTTTGCGGTTTGGGCACCAAGCGCAAAAGAAGTTTCTGTAATTGGAGATTTTAATTTTTGGAACGATTCTGAGCATCAACTAAATGTACGTTGGGATTCTAGTGGAATTTGGGAAGGATTTATTCCACATATTGGAAAAGGAAACGTTTATAAATACAAAATAAAAAGTAGCAATAATGATATTGTTACCGAAAAAGCAGATCCCTACGCTCGTAGATGCGAACATCCACCAAAAACAGCTTCTATAATCTGGGAAGATAATTACAGTTGGAAAGATAAAAAGTGGATGAAATCTCGTAAAAAGAATAACGCTTTAGATGCGCCATATTCTGTTTATGAAGTTCATTTAGGTTCTTGGAAACAAAAAATTGAAGAAAACAGGTTTTTAAGCTATACAGAATTAGCTACTGAATTAGTAGATTATGTTGCTGACATGAATTTTACACACGTAGAATTTATGCCAATTATGGAGTTTCCTTACGATCCAAGTTGGGGATATCAGTTAACAGGCTACTTCGCTCCTACTTCACGTTTTGGTTATCCAGACGAATTTAAATTTTTAGTTGATAAATTTCACGAAAAAGGAATTGGAGTTATCTTAGATTGGGTTCCTTCACATTTTCCATCAGATGCTCATGGTTTGGGTAATTTTGACGGTTCAAGTTTATACGAACATCCAGATCCAAGAAAAGGATATCATCAAGATTGGAAAAGTTTAATTTTTAACTACGGAAGAAACGAAGTAAAATCATTCTTAATTAGTAATGCACTTTTTTGGTTAGATCAATACCATGCTGATGGTTTACGTGTAGATGCTGTAGCCTCTATGTTATTTTTAGATTATTCTAGAGAAGATGGCGAATGGGAACCAAATCAATATGGAGGAAGAGAAAATTTAGACGCAATTTCGTTTATCAAAGAAATGAATGTTGCTGTCTATGAAAACTTTCCTGATGTGCAAACTATAGCAGAAGAATCAACTTCTTTTCCAAAAGTTTCTAGTCCAGTTTTTTCTGATGGATTAGGTTTTGGGATGAAATGGATGATGGGCTGGATGCACGATTCCTTAGACTATTTTGCTAAAGAACCAATCTATAGAAAACACCATCAAAACGAATTAACATTCAGTTTAAATTACGCTTTTACAGAAAACTTTATGCTACCACTTTCTCATGATGAAGTGGTGTACGGAAAGAAATCTATTTTAGATAAAATGCCTGGTGATGAATGGCAACGTTTTGCAAATTTACGTTTGTTATATAGCTTTATGTTTACGCATCCTGGAGCAAAATTATTGTTTCAAGGTTCTGAATTTGGGCAAGTTGCTGAATGGAATTTTCAACAAAGTTTAGATTGGCATTTATTAGAATATGATGTGCATAAAGGAGCACAGAATTTAGTAAAAGCATTAAATACTTTTTACAAAAAAGAGAAAGCTTTTCATCAAAAACAATTCTCTTACGAAGGTTTTGAATGGATAGATCATGGAGATCATGAAAATTCAGTTATTTCCTACATCAGAAAAGGAAAAACAGAAAAAGATTCAGTAATTATTATCTGTAACCTCACTCCTATTCCTAGAGAAAATTATAGAATAGGATTGCCAAAATCTGGAACGTTGAAAGAAGTTTTTAATAGTGATGATGCATCATTTAATGGTACTGGAAATTACACAAACAAGAAATTAAAATCAGAAGCTAAAAAGTGGAATGCTAGAGAAAATTCGATTGAATTAAATCTGCCACCATTAGCCATGATTGCACTAAAATATTAAACTACAGATTACTAAAACGTTATCGTAGATATAAGACTGTAATTCCTTTTAAAATCTAGGATTTTTGCGTTTTTTTGTATCAGTTAAAATCAATAAGATATAATGATTGTTAATACAGAACTTGAGCAAAAAGGAAATTTATTTCCATCCAATATAACAAACTACAAAAAAGATGTAGATACCCTTCATTTCACAACAAAAAACGGCGTTGTTTTACAACTTACTGTTGTTAGAGATAGTGTTTTGCGTTTTAGATATTCTACCACTGGAAAATTTGAAAATGATTTTTCTTACGGAATTACAAAATATGCTAGTAGAGGATATAATCATTTAGAAGTTTCTGAAGACGAAACTCATTATATCATCACAACATCAAAATTGATCTGTAAAGTAGAAAAAGACAGTTTACAAGTTAGTATTTACGATGCAAAAGATTTAAAACTCATCAACCAAGATGAAATTGGTTTTCACTGGGAAGAAAGTTATGAATATGGTGGCGATATCGTAAAAATGAGTAAGATTTGTCAGAAATCTGAAAGCTTTTATGGTTTAGGTGATAAACCTGTTGATGTAAACTTAAAAGGAAAACGTTTCCAGAATTGGGTTACAGATTCTTATGCTTTTGGTAAAGACACAGATCCTATTTATAAAGCAATTCCTTTTTACACCTCAATTCATAATAATAAAGCCTATGGTATTTTCTTTGATAACACCTTTAAAACTTTTTTCGATTTTGCACAAGAAAGAAGAAATATAACTAGTTTTTGGGCACAAGGTGGTGAAATGAATTACTATTTTATCTATGGCCCAGAAATGGGTGATGTTGTTGCAAATTATACAGACTTAACAGGTAAACCACATGCAATGCCTCCTTTATGGGCATTAGGATTTCATCAATGTAAATGGAGCTATTATCCAGAAAGTAATGTAAAAGAAATAACTAAAACCTTTAGAGATTTAAAAATACCATGTGATGCAATTTATTTAGACATCGATTATATGGATGGTTTTAGATGTTTTACTTGGGATAAAAACTACTTTCCAGATCCTAAAAGGATGGTAAAAGAATTAGAAGATGATGGCTTTAAAACCGTTGTTATTATAGATCCAGGAATCAAAATAGATTTAGAATACGATGTTTTTAAAGAAGCATTGGATAAAGATTATTTCTGTAAACGTGCAGATGGTCCTTATATGAAAGGGAAAGTTTGGCCTGGAGAATGTTATTTTCCTGATTACACCAAACCAGAAGTTAGAGAATGGTGGTCTGGTTTATTTAAAGAACTCATTGAAGATATTGGTGTAAAAGGTGTTTGGAATGATATGAATGAGCCAGCTGTAATGGACGTTCCTAACAAATCTTTTCCAAATGATGTACGTCATGATTATGATGGAAACCGATGTTCTCATAGAAAAGCACACAATGTTTATGGAATGCAAATGGCGCGTGCAACCTATCATGGTTTAAAAAAATACGCATATCCAAAACGTCCTTTTGTAATAACTAGAGCTGCTTATTCTGGTACACAACGTTATACATCAACTTGGATGGGCGATAATGTTGCAACTTGGGAACATTTAGCAATTGCCAACAATCAAGCGCAAAGAATGGCAATGTCTGGTTTCTCTTTTGCAGGATCTGATATTGGAGGATTTGCAGAACAACCACAAGGAGAATTATTTGCAAGATGGATTCAATTAGGAATCTTTCACGCGTTTTGTAGAGTTCATTCTTCTGGAGATCATGGAGATCAAGAACCTTGGGTTTTTGGAGATGAAATTACAGATATTGTTAGAAAGTTTGTCGAGTTAAGATATCAGCTTTTACCATATTTATATACTGCTTTTTGGAATCATATTAATAACGGTACACCAATTTTAAAATCTCTGGTTTTATTTGATCAAGAAGATACAGCAACACATTATAGAAGTGATGAATTTGTATATGGTGATAAAATTTTAGTTTGCCCAATTCAAGAGCCAAATGCTAAAGGAAGAAGAATGTATATTCCTCGAGGAAAATGGTTTAATTTCTGGACGGATGAAGTTGTAGAAGGAAGAAAAGAAATTTGGGTAGATGCAGATTTAGATAGTATGCCTATATTTATTAAAGAAGGTGCTGTTATTCCTAAATATCCTGTTCAACAATATGTTGGCGAAAAGAAATTTGACGAAATTACTTTAGATGTTTATTATAAAGATGGTAAAGAACGTTCTCAATTATATGATGATGCACATGATGGATACGATTATAAAAAAGGACGTTATAGTTTACGTACTTTTAAAGTAACTGGAAAAGCAAACGAGTTTATCTTACAGCAACATAAACAAGGTAAATTTGATGCAGAGTATTCTAAATTCAAAATTGTATTACATAGTTTACCGTTTACAATTACATCTGTTCAAATAGATAATGTTGCTATTAGTTTAGATAATTTAAAGGTTAACGGACATCAAACCATCACAATAGATAAAGAATTTACTGAATTGCATTTATTTGGTCAATAAAATACTTTTTGGAATAAAATTTGTAATATTACTATTATAAATTTTATTCCATTATGAAGTTACTTTTTACATGTATAGCTTTTTTAAGTTTTAGTATTACCAATTCACAAAATACGTTACCACCATCAGACATTATAAATACTGGTTATGGTAGCCTTAAAATTCAACCTATTAAACACGGTAGTTTAGTTTTATCTTACAACAACAAAACTATTTATGTTGATCCTACAGGTGGAAAAGTTGCTTATACTGGATTAAAAAGTCCTGATATTATTTTAATCACAGATATTCATGGAGATCATTTCAATCTAAAAACCATTGAAGAATTATCTCCTAAAAAAGCGATTATTATTGCTCCGAATGTAGTAGCAGAAAAATTACCTGAACCTTATAAATCAAATACTGTTGTTTTAAAAAACGATCAAGCTGTTCACAGATTAGGCTTTTATATTAATGCTATTGCGATGTATAATCGTCCCGAAGCAGAAAATGCTAAAAAACATACAAAAGGTCGAGGAAATGGGTATGTAGTTTCTATCAGAGACTTTGATCTTTATATCTCTGGTGATACCGCTGCAATTCAGGAAATGAGAATGTTACAAAATATTGATATTGCATTTGTTTGTATGAATTTACCCTACACAATGGACATAAATGAAGCTGCGGATGGCGTGTTAGATTTTAATCCAAAGATTGTATATCCGTATCATTATAGAGGAAAAGGAATGATTAGCGATACCTCTAAATTTAAAGAATTAGTAAATTCTAAAAATAAAAATATTGAAGTCCGTTTAAGAAATTGGTATCAGAAATAATTAAGGTTTTAATTTTATAAGATTCCTGCTTTCACAGGAATATGACAATTAAAAACCGTCACTAAGTTCTTTTAATTTTGACGTGTTTTCTGCCAACATTAGTTCGTCTATAATTTTCTGAACATCACCATTTACAATATTAGCTAAATCATATAAAGTTAAGCCAATTCTATGATCAGTAACTCTTCCTTGTGGATAATTATACGTTCTAATTTTTGCTGATCTATCTCCAGAAGTAACCATAGTACCTCTTTTTGCAGCATCTTCTGCTTGCTTTTTCGCCAATTCTAAATCATATAAACGAGAACGTAATACTTTAAATGCTTTCTCTTTATTTTTATGTTGACTTTTTTGATCTTGACATTGTGCTACCAAACCTGTTGGAATATGTGTTAAACGCACCGCAGAATAAGTTGTATTTACAGACTGACCTCCTGGACCTGATGAACAGAAAAAATCGATTCTCACCTCTTTTGGATTAATTTCTACATCAAACTCTTCTGCTTCTGGAAAAACCATACAAGTTGCTGCAGAAGTATGCACTCTACCTTGTGTTTCAGTTTGTGGTACACGTTGTACGCGGTGAACACCCGCTTCAAATTTTAACGTTCCATACACATCATCACCAGTAACTTCAAACTGAATTTCTTTAAATCCCCCATTTGTTCCTTCAGAATAATCTACAGTAGAAACTTTCCAACCTCTACCTTCACAATATTTAGTATACATTCTAAACAAATCTCCAGCAAAAATACTAGCCTCATCACCTCCAGTTCCGGCACGTAATTCTACAACTGCATTTTTAGAATCTTCTGGGTCTTTAGGAATTAACAAGAATTTAATTTCGTCTTCTAAAACTGGAATTCTAGCATTAGCTTCATCCATTTCCATCTTAGCCATTTCTACCATTTCTGCGTCAGAACCGTCAGAAATAATTTCTTTAGCTTCAGCAATATTATTTAGTAACGTTTCATACTCATTACCTCTTTCTACAACCTTACCTAAATCTTTATATTCTTTATTTAATTGTACGTAACGTTTTTGATTTGTAATAATATCTGGCTGGATAATTAAATCCGAAACCTCATCAAAACGTTGCTTTACAATTTTTATTTTATCTAACATTGGGAATTCATTTCTTGGAATGCGAATTTACAATTTTTATCGGAAAGTTTTTATAATTGATTTGATGTATATTTGATTTTAAAGGCAACAAATTCTATGAAAACGCTTAAACTTTATTTTCTTTTTTATAAGAACATGTTTTTTCCTCCTTTGGGGTTAGCCCTTTTTACCTTACTAAAGTTTAAAGCGATGCCCTTAGCTTTTTTTATATTAATTTCTACTACATTATTGCTTTGGCTATATCAACGATATATTAACGACCCAAAAAATAAAAATCTGTACCTCTATTTTAATTTAGGACTTACTCAAATTAAGCTTTATTCTTTTACCTTTTTTCTAAACATAATCATTTTAACAATTGTAAATATGTATATTAAATGGATGTTTTAGAAATTGATAACATTGAATTAAATTTCGGAAAAATAGAAATTCTAAAAGCTATTTATTTTAAAGCTGAGGAAGGTAAAGTTACAGGAGTACTAGGCAGTAATGGATGCGGAAAAACATCTTTATTAAGAATTATTTTTGGTGAATTAACACCTAAAAATAAACTAACACGTATTAATAACACCCCTATTTTAAAACCATTATATAAAAAAGGGATTATTAAGTTTTTGCCACAGTTTCATATTTTAAAAAAAACATTATCACTAAAAAAAGGGTTTGCTTTATTTAATACTTCATTAGAAAATTTCTTAATTGATTTCCCGAGTTTTAAAGCACAAATAAACAATGCTATTTATCAATTTTCTGGTGGAGAAAGAAGATTAATTGAAACTTATATAATTCTTAGATCTAAAGCTAAGATTGTTATGTTAGATGAACCTTTTTCACATCTTTCACCCTTGTATATTAATAAAATTAAAGAAATTTTAGATATAGAAAAGAAACATAAAATAATTATAATTACCGATCATTTATATAAAGAGATTTTAGAAGTTTCGGATGACCTTTACTTATTAAAAGATGGTTGGAGTAGATTAATTAAATCTAAAAAAGAATTAATTCAGCATAACTATATAAACGATTTATGAAAAACACACTCTTAATAATTTTCTCCTTTTTTCTATTAATTTCTTGTAAAACTAAAAAGCCTGAAATAAAAAAACCTTCGTTTTTAATTGGTGATTGGATACGAATTAATGGAAAAGAAGGAAGTACAACCTTTGAAACTTGGCATAAAAATTTTACAGGTTCAGGAATTACTATAAAAGAAAAAGACACTACTTTTAAAGAAATTCTGAGTATCATTAATTTAAAAGACACCATATTTTTAAAAGTTGAAGGTGTAAATGAATCTCCAACTCTATTTAAATTTACTCAACAAACTGATTCTTCTTTTATTGCTGAAAATCCAAAAAATGAATTTCCGAAAAAGATAACCTATTGGTTAGAAAAGAAACAATTAAAAGCAGAAGTTGCTAATCCAGATTTTAAAATTGATTTTGTTTTTGAAAAAATAAAAAACTAATTACATTTACCTTATCAATTTCAATGTAAAATATTTGAGGTATTAACTTAAAAAAATATAATATGAAAATTAAATATTTAATATTAGTAGTGTTCTTAGTGATTATTTCATCTTGTACTCCAGAAGAAAATACTTGTGAAACAAAACAGAATTGTTTCAATCGACCTGACGGTAGTAAAACTTGTTTTGATGTACCAACAAATTGTTTTTAAGAGTTTAATAGTCAAAAATCCAAACTCACTTTTAATAGTGAGTTTTTTTTATTTTAATTTCTTGTAAAACTAAAAAGCCTGAAATAAAAAAACCTTCGTTTTTAATTGGTGATTGGATACGAATTAATGGAAAAGAAGGAAGACAACCTTTGAAACTTGGCATAAAAATTTTACAGGTTCAGGAATTAACATAAAAGAAAAAGACACTACTTTTAAAGAAATTCTGAGTATCATTAATTTAAAAGACACTTTATTTTTAAAGGTTGAAGATGTTAATGATTCTCCTACTCTATTTAAATTTACTCAACAAACTGATTCTTCTTTTATTGCTGAAAATCCAAAAAATGAGTTTCCTAAGAAGATAACCTATTCGTTAGAAAAGAAACAATTAAAAGCAGAAGTTGCTAATCCAGATTTTAAAATTGATTTTATATTTGATAAATTAAACACTAATTAAAACTTCTTTACTATGCAAGATTGGACTAAATTTATAAAAAGGATTTCAATAAATAAACCTGTTGAAGATGTTTTTAAATGTTGGGCTACAAAAGCAGGAATTGAAAAATGGCTTTTAGAAAAAGCTGATTATAGCGATGGCTTAAAGACAAGAAATCTAAATGAATTAATTCAAAAAGGAGATACATTTATTTGGAAGTGGTATAATTGGAAATCAACAGAGAGTGGTGAGATTTTAACTACAAACCACAAAGATGTTCTTTCGTTTAGCTTTGGTAGTGCAGGCAATGTACATGTGCAATTAAATGAAGCCCAGAATTGCACAGAGGTAGTTTTAACGCAAGATAATATTCCTACAGATGATAAAAGTAAAATGGAGTTTTATGTAGGTTGTTCTACAGGTTGGACTTTTTGGCTTGCCAATCTTAAAGCCTATTTAGAACACAATATTACATTAAATGAAAAAGGTTTAAACCAAGACAAAACTAAAGATTTAGTGAATAGTTAGTACACAAAATGTCTTTTTTTTAAATTGATTTTGTTTTGAAAAATTAAAGGAATATTTATTTTTCTCTAAATAAAGTATCTTTTTTTCATACATTTGTCTATGTGATTACTATGTGACTAAACGTTTTAAACAAACACTTAATTACCTGAAATAAAGATAATTAATAACTGATTTTTATATGACAAATGAATAAAAATGAATTAACAACGCTGTTAAGTGAGCTACGTTCATTTCCTAATGAAACTGAGTGGATTGAGTTTAAAAAAAATAATAAAAAATGAAAAAGATAATTTATTTAATAGTTTTTATATCAATGATTTCTTGCAGTAATGAAGATAATATTTCAAGAGATCAATTAGTTGGAACTTGGAAATTAGGTGATAAAACACTAACATTTATAAATACCAATTTTCAATACGAATATAATGATATTTTTATTGCAGGTTATTTTACTCTAGAAAATAATTTGTTTGAAGGTAAAGCAGTTATTAAAAGAGGTACATCTGGAGGAGTTTATCCAGAAAATTTTAGTGGTAAAATTACTATCTCTGGTGATAATTTAATTTTTACAGATTTCCAAGATGACTGGAAAACAGTTTTTTATTCATCTTATAAAAAAAAGTAATTTAATACTCAAAAACACCAAACTCACTTTTAATAGTGAGTTTTTTTGTTGTTGAAGCCTCAACTCTACCAACTATTTTCGCATCAACATTAAAGGATTTAGAAATTGCAATAATGTCTTGAGCTACTTCTTTAGCAACATAAATTTCCATTCTGTGTCCGCAATTAAAAACTTGATACATTTCTTTCCAATCAGTTTTAGATTGTTCTTGTATCAATTTAAATAAAGGCGGAATTGGAAATAGATTATCTTTTACAATATGTAAATTATCTACAAAGTGTAAAATTTTAGTTTGCGCTCCACCAGAACAATGAATCATTCCATGAACAGTATCAGAACTGAACTTCGATAAAATTTCTTTTATAATAGGTGCATATGTTCTTGTTGGAGACAAGACTAATTTACCAGCATCAATTGGAGAGTTTTCTACTAAATCTGTTAACTTAGTATTTCCAGAATAGACTAATTCTTCTGGAACTGCAGCATCGAAACTTTCTGGATATTTATCGGCTAAATATTTATGAAAAACATCGTGTCTTGCAGATGTTAATCCATTAGAACCCATTCCTCCATTATATTCAGTTTCATAAGTTGCTTGTCCAAAAGATTCTAAACCAACAATTACATCTCCTGCTTTTATATTCGCATTATCAATTACATCCGTACGTTTCATACGTGCTGTAACTGTAGAGTCTACAATAATTGTACGTACTAAATCACCAACATCTGCGGTTTCTCCTCCAGTTGAATGTATCGTAACACCAAAACCTTTTAGATCTTCAATAAGTTCTTCTGTTCCGTTTATAATTGCTGACAATACTTCTCCAGGAATCTTACTTTTATTACGTCCAATAGTGGAAGAAAGTAGTATATTATCGGTTGCTCCAACACAAAGCAAATCATCAATATTCATAATTAACGCATCTTGCGCAATACCTTTCCATACAGAAACATCACCCGTTTCTTTCCAATACATATATGCCAAAGAAGATTTAGTTCCAGCGCCATCTGCATGCATTATCAAACAATAATCTTCATCATTTGTTAAATAATCGGGAACAATTTTACAAAACGCTTTTGGGAATAATCCTTTATCTATATTCTTAATAGCATTATGTACATCTTCTTTAGATGCAGAAACTCCGCGTTGTGCGTATCGTTTAGAAACTTCTTGACTCATGTTGTGTATTGTAAGGTTGCAAAGGTAATTTTTTGAGGATAAAAACAATAATTTATCTTCATTTAAAAATACGGCAAATGACGTATTTTATCAACATCATATTTTTTTTATTTTTGTTTTGTAACCAAAAAATTCAACTTATGAAACGGCTTTTATTCGTTTTCTTCATTTTTTTCGCTGCTTTTTCATTTACTAAAAAAATGAAAAAATCTATTTTAATACTCTTCTTTTTATTTATAAATATAGTATCTGCACAAGTTAATATAGAAACTATTATACAAGAAGATTTTAAAGATAATAGCAATTCTTGGAAACTGTTTAATAATAAAAACTATAGCTGTGAAATAAAGGATAATCAATTATACTTTAATAATAGGTCTGAAAAAAACAAATGGGCGTACCTAAATACTAAAATCAATCTTAAAAAAGATTTTGTCATAGAAACATCATTAAAATTAGTTTCGGGAACGAATAACAATCTGTTATCACTAATATTTAATAAAACTGATGATGCTAAAAATTATAATGACTTTGGAATATCCGATAATGGTTATTGGAAGTTTAAACAAAAAAACAACAGTAGCATTATTGGAGATACAAACTGGTATAAAATTGATTATATAAACGCTGGTGAATATAATACACTAACAATTCAAAAAATTAATGAGAAGGTTTTCTTTTTAATTAATAATACACCAATTTTAGTAAAAACTAATATGGATTTATCATTTAATCAGGTTGGGCTATCAGTTTGTAGCAAGTCTGAAGTAGCTTTTAAATATCTAAAAATTGGATATCTAAAGATGAGTAAAAATGATAAAGAAAAATATGCTAACCAATTATATCAAAAATTAATAGACGCTAAAACTACAGGTAAAAACGTATTAATTGAAGACACAATTACTAAAGAATTACATACTTCTTTTGATAAGAATGAATTTGGTTTTTACTTAAATGAAACAAAAGATTACACCTATAAAATTGTAGATAGTGCTTTAGAAATTAATAATACTTCAAAATCCTATTATCATACTTGGTCCAAAATTAAAATAAATCCAATGCAAGATTTTGATATATCAACTTCTTTAAAAAGAGTGTCTGGCACAATAAATAAAGGAATTAGTTTAGTAATTAAAGATAAAATAAACAAATTACAGCTTGCATATGCACAAAATGGATACTGGTTTTCTGATGTTCAAAAAAATGATAAATCAACAAAATTTAGTAAGTGGCAAAAAACCAACCTTGTAAAAGAAAGAGAAAATAATTCTTTAAGAATTAAGAAAATTCAAAATACTGTCTATTTCATTTTAAATAATAAAGTGGTAAACAAAGTAGTTGAAAAAGGATTTGGAAATACTATTTATATAAAAGCACCCGATAGTATAAAAATTCGTGTAGATGATTTAAAACTTACTCAAACGTACCGTTCTAAAAAAGAGCAAGATAAATTAATTGCACAATATGACAATTTATGGGACAAAGCTAAAACCGAAAATGTTGGCGCTTTAGGAAAAACTGAAAAGCAACAAATTGTTCATGATAAGGCAAAGGAGAAATTTAAAAAAAAACAGGATAAAGCAAGAAAAAAATACAATAAAATGTTTAAAAATGCCCCTTTATCAGATGTTATAAAAAAACTAGGACAGCCTTATAAATCAAATAGTTTTTCAATTTCTTATCGGTATAACGATTCTTATGATGGAAGACCACAAGATTTAGAATTCTTTTATATCCCCTACCAAAAAGGGAAAATAAAGTACAAAATGGTTAACTACGCAGTAATCAACTATAAAAATTAAAAAATGAAAAAACCTATTTTAATACCCTTCGTTTTATTCATAAATATAATATCTGCACAAGTTAATATAGAAACTATTTTACAAGAAAACTTTAAAGATAACAGCAATTCTTGGGAACTATTTAATGACAAAGATTATAGTTCTGAAATTAAAGACAATAAATTATACTTTAACAACAAAACAGATAGTGACAAGTGGGCATATCTAAACACAGATATTAATCTTAAGAAAGATTTTATTATAGAAACCTCTGTAAAGAAAATTTCTGGAAAGGATGAATTACTAACTCTGTTTTTTAATAAAAGTGATGATGACAAAAATTTTAATGATTTTGGAATTTCTGATGATGGTTATTGGAAATTTAAACAGCTAAAAAATGAAAACTATATTGAAAAAACTGGTTGGTCTAAAATTGATTTTATAAAGACAGGTGAATTCAATACACTGACTATTCAAAAAATTGATAACAAAGTTTTCTTCCTAATTAATAATACACCTGTTTTAGTAAAATCTAATATGGATTTGTCATTTAAGCAAGTTGGTTTATCTATTTGTCAACACTCTGAAGTAGTTTTTAAATATTTAAAAATTGGATATTTAAAGATGAGTAAAAGTGATAAAAAGCAATATGCTAAAGATTTATATCAAAAAATAACAGCCTTAAAAAAAGTAGAAAAAAATGTTATCATAGAAAATACACCTACCAAAGAATTATACACCTCTTTTAATGATAACGAATTTAATTTTACTTTAGGAAAAACCAAGGATTACACTTTTGAAATTGCAAATAGCGCTTTAGAAATTGTTAACACGTCTAAATACGATTATCAAACTTGGTCAGATATTAAATTGAATCCAAGTCATGATTTTGATGTTTCAACTTCTTTAAAAAGAGTGTCTGGAACAGTAAATAAAGGAATTAGCTTACTAATTAAAGATAAAGAAGACTTAATACAGTTTGCATATGCACACAATGGATATTGGTTTTCTAAAGTTGAAAAAAATGAAAAAGTGACTAATCATAGTGAATGGCAAAAAACAAGTCTTATAAAAGAAAATGAAAACAATTCTTTACGAATCAAAAAAATAGAAAATAATGTCTATTTCATTTTAAATAATAAAGTGGTTAACAAATTGATCAAAGAAGATTTTGGAAATACTATTTATATAAAAGTACCAGATAGTATAAAAGTTAGTGTAGATGATTTAAAGATCACACAAACGTATCGTTCTAAAAAAGAGCAAGATAAATTAATTATCAAGTATGATAATTTATGGAATGACGCCAAAAAAGAAAATATTGGTGCATTAAATAAAATAGAAAAACCTAAAGTTACCATTAATAAATCCCCAGAAAGATATTCTAGAGAAAAAACTAAAGCCGAAAAAAGATTTATTAGAAAACAAGATAAAAAATTAAAAAAATATGAAGAATTCTTTAATAATGCTACTAGAGCGGAAGTAATTAAAAAATTAGGGCAACCTTATAAAGATTATTCTAGTTTTATGATATACAAATGGGATGACTATTATGATGGTCGTAAACAGGAATTAACATTTTATTTTCGTCAAGATTCGTATAAAAACGTAAAATTTTATAGAGTTGATAAAATAAGAGTATATATCAAATAATTAAAAATAAATTATGAAATATAAAATTATACTACTTTTCTTTCTTTTATTTTCTACTTTATCTAACTCCCAAAATGATAAAGTCACTTTTAAAAAAATAAATAATGGGAAAAATTTCAACTTTTTATTAAACGATAGTAAAATCGGAAATTATTGTAAAAACGGTTACATGAATAATGATTTACTAGTTTATTATCCAGCAAAAAAACAACTCTACATTTGTAAAGACTTTAAAAATAAAGAAAATGACAAAGAGTATAACGCAGAGTTAGCCAACATAAATACTGAAAATGGTTTTTGGTTTAAAACTAAAAGCGGTGGCGTGCATGTTTATAATGAAAATGGTGTTTATATAAAAAAGAGTTCAATTTACAAATATGATACGAACAAAATTGATGTAATTTATAGAGGGCAATTTGAACAAAACACGTTATTACTTGAGCATTTTAAAAATGTTGTTCCTTATACACTAAACCCAATAAAACTTCATGAAGATAGTTTTAAAACACAAAGTTTAATTGAAAAATTGAACAGTTTTGAATACAAAGAAGTTACCAATTCTGATGGCGGAAAAGCAAAAGGATTTTTTAAAAATGATGTACCAAATGGTCCAATAAAAATAGCTTACAATAATGGAAAAAGCACCTTTTCTAACTACGTTGGAAGTTATTCAAGTTCAAAAAATTTTGTTTATAATGAAGGATTAAAAGGTGATTTTAGTTATAAGGATTTAAATAAAAATCTACAAGTGAATTATAATGAAAGCAAAAAAGAACTTGAAATTACAGATAAAAACAACGAGAAAACTATCTTATCTTTTAATGAGAACAAAGCATGTTTAGCTGGCGATTGTAAAAACGGAATTGTAGCCTATAAATATGAAAATGATGCGATTTATATTGGGAATTTTAAGAACGACAAAAGAGATGGTTTTGGAAAATTAACTTTTAAAAGTGGAACCAGCTATATTGGAGAATGGAAAGACAACAAAAAAACTGGAACTGGAAGTTATAGTTACAGTAATGGAGATGTATATATTGGAGAATGGAAAGAAGATAAGTTACATGGGTTAGGTGCTTATTATTTCAAAAACTCAAAACCTCAATGTGGTATTTGGGATAATGGTGTTTACATACAATCGTTAGGGAAATCAGACATTAATTATTCAATTGTTAATAATAAAAGTACTAAAAACAATTCTTCTAATAACAACAATTCCAAGAACTATTCATCTAAAGCTACTAACAAAGTAATTAGAAAAACCATAGATGGCTTGTCTATTTTTCCAGAATCTGGAAGTTTAAGAACGTTATCTGCTGAAATGACAGATATGAATGCTACAGAATATAAGTTAGGAAATGTAGGTTCATATAATGGAACTCCAGAAGGTGTTGCTATCATCTCTTCTTGTGATTTAGACAGAAAAGTAGTTTTCATTAAATCAACTAAGAGCGATCAGAAATTTAGAGGAGATTATCTTATGAGATGGAATCATACAGAATATTATGTAAGTATAATTAATGGGAAATACCAGCATGAAAAAGTAATGTTTTTGGGTAGAGACACACATTTAACTAAAACTAATAAAAATAATTCTAGTGATAAAAGTTCTGGATATCTAGGTGCTTCAGTAGCATTTTCTTGGTCTATGAAAGATGATATTTTTACTATAAAATCGAACAGAAATAGAAACTACAAAGTAAATATGTCTAAATGTTTAAAATTAAAATGATAGACCATGCAAATATTATTTTTAAATGATTTAAATATTATGAAACAAAAAATAATTATTTTAATAGTGATATTTTTTACAATGTCATTAAACGCTCAAGATTTAAACACACTTTTTACAAAAGCTGCAGAAGCTGTAAAAAATAAGAACATTCCAAATCTTAAAGTAACCGCAAATTCATTAATAAAGAAAGCGCCAGAAAATTATGCGGGTTATTTGTACCTAGCATTTGTAAATTGTTTAGAAAATGATGTGGTATCTGCTACAACAAACGCAAGAACATCACTAAACATTAATTATATAGATGCTTCTAATTTTGCAATTTTATCCTATATCTCTTTTTTAAATGGAGAATTAGAAGCTTCTAAAAAACAAATGGATTTTAGTTACGCTTTAATTTCTTATCCAAATGCTTTAACTACAACATTAGATGATATCAATTGGATAGAAAAAGAAACAGGTAAAGACTGTACTTTACTAAAAGAGTATGCAAAATCTGCTAATACAAATAATTCTCAAGCAATACTAAAGGCTCAAAAATTATTTACTAGTTTTTCAGACTGGCAAAAAGGAAAAAATTATGCAAATGAAAAAGAAATTGAAAACTATTTAGCTTCTAAAGGAAATTATGGAAAAACAGCATTATCTGTTTATAAATTTTTAAAAGGCGTTATATTTTATAATAACAATAAAATCAATTTTGGAGTAAAGGCAATCAATCAATTTCTTGAAAATCCATTAGTAAGAAATAATGAAAATTTACAATATCAAGTTGCTCAGGCTTATAGTTATTTAGCAGATAATAGTTATTATAGTTATGATTATGAAAACATGTTAAATGAAGCTAACAAAGGATTACAAATTCTAAAAAAATTTAAAACAGATCAATTAGAATTAATTCTTTTAAATAATAAATTAAAAGCGTTAACAGGTTTACAAAAGAAAAAAGATATTGTTGCTACTGCCAATTCACTCTTAAGAAAAGGGAAAGAAAAAAACAATACGTATTTTCAGGCGTTAGCAAATAATTCTTTAGGTCAATATTACTCAAATAGTGTTATATCAACTGACAGAAATAAAGCTTTCCAATACACACAAAAAGCATATAATCAATCAGTTGAATTAAATAATAAAAATTTAATTTCAGATATTTCTGGTAATTATTCCATTTCATTGTGGCAAAAAAACCAGAAGCAAAAAGCCAAAGAAGTTGCTTTAAAAGCGATTGATATAAAAGAAGAATTAAAAGACGTAAGTGGCGCTCAATTATTAGCAAATAATATAGGCTTCATGTCTTATATGTCTAAAGATTATACAAATGCTTCAAAAATGTTTTCTAAAGCCATTAATTTATCAGAAAAGCATTTAGAAAATTCAGACCCAGACACTCAACTTGGTTTAATGAATGAATATACTAGTGCATACAGCGGTTTAATTATGACCTATAAAGACACTAGAAATGTACATGAATTATTTAAAGTACAAGATGCAAACAGAAGTAGATTATTAAGTAAAAAACTGCATCAAAAAGCATTTGGAAAAAATATAATTGACGTTCAAAATAAATTAACTAACGATGATGCTTTAATCTATTATTCTTTATTAGGACCAGGTGAAATGGTTGCAACTGTAATAACAAAAAACAATAAAACAATAAAATATAACTTTCCAATAGATACTTGGTTAAAGCTGAAAAAAAGATTTGTAAATCTTGTAAAGAAAAAACCTAACACTATTAATAATCATCTAATAAAAATGGATGAAGATATTATTGATGGTCAACTCATAAAATACAAAGACAAAAAACAAGCTTTTTCTGCTGATGATTTTAACGTGTTCACTTCATTAACCAGGCAGTTAATGGAAACTGCTGATAAAAAAAATGCAGCTTATTTAGATCAATTTTTAAAACATTGGTATTCTTTTTTAGTTGCTCCTATTGCTAATGATATTAACGGAAAAAAGAACTTGATTATTAGTGGAGAAGGAGAATTAAATTACCTTCCTTTTGAAGCTTTTAAAAATAACAGCAATAAATATTTATTAGAAAACTATAACATCACTTATATACCTTCTGTTACTGTTTGGTCTAAATTAAAGGAAAGAAAATATTCATCTTCAAGAAAAAGTTTATTAGCCTTTGGAGGAGCAACCTACTACCCTCCTGCTAATAAAGGTGGGAAATCTAGAAGCAAAAAAGACTATTATGCTGTAAAAAAAGATTTATCTAGTAAAATTAAAACCAATACAAAAAACCTTTCTGAAGAATTAAGTGCTTTTGGTTTTGGTGGAGCAAACTATTTACCCGGAACTTTACGTGAAGTAAATAATTTAAAAAAGATAATTACAAATGCTACAGTTTTAACTGGCAATTACATGACTGAATCTGGAATCAAAAAAATGAATACCACAGGAGAGTTAGCTAATTATAAATGGGTACATATTGCAACTCATGGTTTTGCTTCAGATAATAATCCAGCACTTTCTGGTGTAATGATGACACAAAATGAAAGTGAAAAAAATAAAGGAGAAGACACCTTTTTATTAGCATATGAAATTGAAAAACTAAACTTAAATGCAGATATGGTAGTTTTAAGTGCATGTCAAACAGCACTAGGTAAAATATATGGCGGAGAAGGTATTAATGGATTAAATTCTTCTTTATTAGTTGCAGGTGCTAATAATACCTTATTAAGTTTATGGCCAGTTAATGATGCAGGAACCATGATTTTAATGACATTAATGTATCAAAATATGTATTTAAAAAATCAACCAGCTTCTCTTGCTTTAACAAATGCTAAAAGAGCCATGTTAAAAGGTGAAGTTGGAGAGAATTTTAAATCTGTGTATATGTGGGCTCCATTTGTACTTAATGGTTCTGGTGAATAGATATTCTATTTATTGTCATTTAGACAAAATTTAAAATGAGAAATTACCACATCCTTAAAAATTTAAAGTCATAATAATAAATTCATAAAAATGCGCTTTTCTTTACATTTTCCTTAATAAAAATGTGTTTTTGCTCTATATTTGTACTTTATTAACATCAACACAATTATTTATTATGGCTAAAATTAAATTAGAATACATTTGGTTAGATGGATATTTTCCAACTCAGAATATGAGATCTAAAACCAAAGTTGAGGAACATGAAAATTTTCAAGGAACAATTGAAGAATTAGATAATTGGTCTTTTGATGGATCGTCTACAAGACAAGCTTCTGGTGGTGCTTCTGACTGTTTACTTAAGCCAGTTGCTATTTATCCAGATCCTTCAAGAAGGAATGGTTATTTAGTAATGACTGAAGTTTTAAATGCTGATGGTACGCCTCACGTTTCTAACGGAAGATCTACAATTGAAGATGATGATAATGATTTCTGGTTTGGTTTTGAGCAAGAATATTTTATCATGGATACTAAAACACAATTACCTTTAGGATTCCCTATTGGTGGTTATCCAGCTCCACAAGGAATGTATTACTGTTCTGTTGGTGGTAAAAACACACATGGTAGAGACTTAGTTGAAGAACATGCAGATTTATGTATTGATGCTGGTTTAAACTTTGAAGGAATTAATCAAGAAGTTGCTTCTGGACAATGGGAATTCCAATTGTTTGCTAAAGGAGCTAAAAAAGCAGGTGATGAAATTTGGATTGCTCGTTACTTATTAGATAGATTAACAGAAAGACATGGTTACTATATCGATTATCACCCAAAACCATTAGGTAAAGATATGGATTGGAATGGTTCTGGTATGCACGCTAACTTCTCTAACACAACGTTAAGAACTTGTGGTGATAAAGATGTGTATGCAAAAATTTGTGAAGCATTTAGACCAGTTGTAAAAGAACATATTGCTGTTTACGGTGAATTTAACGATCAACGTTTAACTGGTGATCATGAAACTGCTGCTATTACAGATTTCTCTTGGGGAGTTTCTGATAGAGGAGCTTCAATTAGAATTCCAATTATCGCAGTAGAGAAAGGCTGGAAAGGTTGGTTAGAAGATAGAAGACCAGCTTCTAATGGTGATCCATATAAGATTGCTGGAAGAATTATTAAGACTGTAAAATCTGCTAAGATTTAATTAGCAATTTAGAGATATTAAAAAACCCGAAGCATCTGCTTCGGGTTTTTTGTTTCAAATAATTATAGTAGTTCGGTTTAGAAGAAACCTCCACCACCTTGCTTCTCGTTATTATCTCTATTTCTTCTTCTTTTTGCTTTATTCTTCCCACCACCAAATCTGTAATTAAATCCTAAGAAAGCTGTTCTACTTTCCCATTTAAACTGTCCATTTTGTACAAAAGGACTGTTTGAATTAAAAGCAAATCGCATGGAATTAAAAATATCATTAACTCTAAATGAAATAGTTCCCTTTCTTTTAAAAACAGAATAACTAGCACCTAGATTTATCATTTTCATTGGCTGTGTTTCCCATTGAATATCTTTATTAGCACCTCTATACATAGCAAATAATTGCATACGCAACTTTTTAGTTACCGTAAAACTATTGCTTAATCTTGCATTAAACACTTCGTTTTGAACTTCTATTCTTGGAGTATTTGGATTACTTAAATCTGTTACACCAAATTGCTTTTGAGAGTAAAAATCTAAACTTGCATTGGCTCTCCACCATTTTGCAACTTTATAATTGGTAGAAAACTCTAAACCATAAGAACTGGTATCATCAAAATTTGCGAATGATAGAATTTGTCTATTTGGATCTGATAGATCTCTAGAAGTAACTCTGTTAATTGCATCATTAATATTTCTATAAAAAGTTCCGAAAGTTAACGAACCGCCTTTTATTTTTCTAGTATAATTAACCTCAAAAGAATTTGTAAACTGTGGAACAAGGTTTTCATTACCAACAGAAGTAATTAATGGTGTACTCCATTCTCTAATAGGATTAACTTGTCCTATACTTGGTCTATCTACTCTTTTACTATAACTTAACTGAAATTGATTTTTATCAGATGGATTAAAAGTAAAGAATGCAGATGGATATATAGAAAATATCTCATCAGTAACTTTTGCAGAAGGTAAAGAAACTTGGCTAAAGTTACCTTCAATTTCATATTGTTCTAACCTCGCACCTAATTGCATGGTTATTTTTCCAAATTTATGCCCATAATTTACATATCCAGAATAGATATCTCTATCATAAGTAAATGATGAATTATTAAAACCTAGTTGAGTAGTGTTATTCGTATTCTCTGTTTTATTAACTCGATACTCAAGTCCCAACTCTAATTTTCCGTTCTTAGATACCGGATTGGTATAATCTAAATTAATTAATGTATTCGTTCTATCATTAGTGATATCATTAATATAATTTGGCTGAGTTGCTAATTGAAATTGATTTTCAAGAAAAGTTGGAGTATTATTTTTAGAATAAGTAGCTTCTACTTCAATATTATGACCTTTATCATCAAAATCATGCTTAAAGTTAGCATTGTATGTTTGATTTTTAGTCTCAGATTTTTGAGAGTTAGGTGAATTTTCGAAAAGAGTTCCGCCAGCTAATGTAATTTTTGCTGTTCCATCTGCAAAATTATCATTCATATTCTGCGTTGTATAAAAAGACAAAGTATTCTTTTTATCTAAGTAAATATCGGCTCCTAATTTTAATAAATGTGATGTATTATCATTTACAAAAATAAAATCTTGATTATTAACACCAGGTCTATTTACATAGCCAAAATTATATCGTTCTCCAGATCTATATCCATAATTACCAAAAAAGTTAACTTTTCCGGTTTTGTAATTCATATTTGTAGATGCGTTATAACGCACATAATGTCCAGCTTCTATTCCGGTATTTAAAGAACCATTGAATCCTAAATTTGCACTTTTATTTAATACAATATTTATAATTCCACTCATTCCTTCTGGATTGTATTTTGCTGATGGATTTGTAATTAACTCAACGCTTTTTATAGATGTTGAAGGAATTTGTTTTAATAATTGTGCAGCAGGCATATTGGTTGGTTTACCGTCTACAAGAACTCTTACATTCTCGTTTCCACGTAAACTAATATTTCCAGTTTGACTATCTACACTAACAGATTGTACGTTATTTAGTAATTCTGATGCAGTTGCACCAGCAGATGTTAAATCCTTTCCAACATTAATTACTTTTCTGTCAACTTTCTGTACAACTGTAGATGTTTCTGCACGTACAACAACTTCATCTAATTGTGCACTATCCTCTTTTAATCCGATAGTTCCTAAATTAATTGAACGTCTTTTATTAGTTACACTTATGTTACGCGTAAATTTTTCATATCCAATATATTGTACCTCTACTACACTATTTCCTTCTGGAATTCCTTTAATTTTAAAAGTTCCATTTTCACTAGTAATACCTCCTGTTAATACTTTTTTTGCTATATCTCGTACAACAATATTAACATACGGTAAGGGTTCTTTGGTTTTTTCGTCTACAACTTTACCAGAGATAGTTCCAGGTTTAGGTAAGTCGCTTTTGGCTAACTGAGCAAATGAACTCATAGTTATTGTTAGCATAAAAAATAGTATTATTTTTTTCATCGTGTTTGATTAATTATATTTTTATTGATGTCTTATAGACGTATAACTGGATATCTTTGTTACGGTGTTTAACAGAGTTTAACGTATTATTAACAAATGAAAAATGTAACATTAGTTTTAGGAGCTTCATTAAAAGAAGAAAGGTATTCTAATAAGGCTATTAAAAGATTAAGAAGTAATAATAAACAAGTAAAAGCAATTGGATTGAGGCAAGGTATCGTAGATGATGTAACAATCGAAAATCAAAAAATATTTTATGAAGATATAGATACAGTTACTTTATATCTTAACCCAAAGCGACAAAAAGAATATTACAAGTATATTATTGCATTAAAACCGAATAGAGTCATTTTTAATCCAGGAACAGAAAACGAAAAATTTGTAAAGCAGTTGTTAGAAAATAATATTATTTCAGAAGTTGCTTGTACCTTAGTTTTATTAGCAACAAATCAGTATTAAAAAGTAAACACTTTTCCTGCTTCTGCTAACATGGTATTATCAAAAACTACTGATGCTTCTTTTTTAAATTTTGATATATCTGAATATCTACTAGAATAGTGGCCAATAATTAATTTTTGAACTCCAGCATCTTTTGCTATTTGTGCCGCTTGTTGTGCCGTAGCATGTTTTGTTTTTTCTGCTAAATCTTCTCTATCATTTAAAAAAGTAGCTTCATGATATAACAAATCAGCATTTTTTATAATAGGTGCTATGGAAGGTTTATAAACTGTATCACTACAAAAAGCATAGCTTTTTGATTTTTCTGGAGGTAACGTTAATTCTTTATTAGCAATAATTTCTCCAGATTGTAACGTAACATCTTTTCCTGCTTTAATTGCATGATAATCACAAACTTCTATTTCTGGATATTGTCTTATATTTTCTATATGTAATTTTATTGGCTTCTCTTTTTCTGTAAATAAGTAGCCATTTGTATATACGCGATGTTCTAATGGAATTGTATGCACCGTCACTTTATCATCTTCAAAAATAAGTTCACTTTCAGTTGAAGAAAGTTCATGAAAAATCATCTCGTATTTTGCATACGATTTAGACAATTTTAATTGCAAAGTAATAATCTCCTTTATTCCTTTAGGTCCAAAAACATGCAATGGATTTTCTCTACCTAAAATTCCGAAAGTTGATATTAATCCGATTAATCCAAAAAAATGATCTCCATGTAAATGTGAAATAAAGATCTGATTGATTTTAGCAAAACCAACTTTATACTTGCGCATTTGACGCTGTGTACCTTCTCCGCAATCTATTAAAAAATGACGATTATTTAACTCTAAATGTTGTGATGTTGGGTGTGCGTTTACACGCGGGGTTGCAGAATGACAGCCTAGAATAGTGAGTTTTGCAATCATTTAATTACAAAACGTTTAGAAATAATTTCTTTATGGTTTTGTAGTACATAAATGTACATACCTGTTTGTAAATTATTTCTAGAGAATGGAATTGAATTTTTTCCTTTTTTTACTTTATGTATTTTCTTGTAAACTACCTTTCCTAAAATATTACTAACACTTAGAGTAATTTTTTGCGTAGAAGTAGCATTAAAATGAATTGTGGTTTTTTCTGTAAAAGGATTTGGTGTAGTAACCAACTTACTAATTGATTTTTGCTGAGCAAAACCAATAGTAGCAATCAATAGAAAAGAAATAAAAAGTAACTTTTTAATCATATTATTCTTTAAAACCCTAATTCTCGTTGCATGTTTTCCATATCAATTACATCTTCTGCTTCTACTAAAGTAGGCACTATGTTAAATTCTTCTGGAAAATCATCAACATTTACATTCTTAATAATTACTACAAAGGACATGCCATTTTGTTGTAACCTAGAACTAAAATCCAAAAATAATGAAATTTCGTCTTTCACAACGTTAAGATTCTCAGAAAGTTGAATAATAACATGATTTTTTTCTAAAGAAGAAAACGCTTTAGAAAAGTTTTTAAAAAAAGATGAAAACGAATCTTCATCAGAAGTTATAAGATGATATCCTTCTTTATGTACTATATTCATTGGGAATAAACTTTATCTTTTAATTTGTTGCGCCAATAAATAAATGACTGCCATTCTAACGGCAACACCATTTTCTACTTGGTTTAAAATTATAGATTGATCTGCATCTGCAACGTCACTTGTAATTTCTACACCACGGTTAATTGGCCCTGGATGCATGATTACAATTTTCTTGCCAAGATTATCTAAAATCTGTTTATTTATTCCGAAAAGCTGTGTGTATTCTCTTGTAGAAGGAAAATATTTAATATCCATACGTTCATGTTGAACACGCAAAACATTTGCAACATCACACCATTCTAATGCTTTCTTGAGATTGGTCTCTACCTCTACTCCTAAACTTGTAATATGCTTAGGAATTAACGTTGTTGGGCCACAAACTTTTACTTGTGCTCCTTGTAATTTTAATGCAAAAATATTTGATAGTGCAACTCTAGAATGTAAAACATCACCTACAATTACAATTTTCTTTCCTTTTACGGTTCCAAGTTTTTCTCTAATAGAGTACGAATCTAATAAAGCTTGTGTTGGATGTTCATGGGTTCCATCACCTGCATTAATAATTTTAGCATCAACATGTTTAGATAAGAAAACTCCTGCCCCAACATTTGGATGACGCATCACAACAATATCAACTTTCATTGATAAAATATTGTTTACTGTATCTATTAAAGTTTCTCCTTTTTTTACTGAAGATTGACTTGCAGAAAAATTAATTACATCTGCAGATAATCTTTTTTCTGCCAGTTCGAACGATAATTTTGTTCGTGTACTATTTTCAAAAAATAAATTGGCAATCGTAATATCTCTAAGCGATGGAACTTTCTTTATCGGTCTATTTAAAACTTCTTTAAAATGATCTGCAGTTTCAAAAATAAGATTTACATCACTTTTAGTGAGGTATTTTATGCCTAATAAATTTTCTACACTTAGCTCCTTCATTCTACCGTATTATCTAAATAAATAACATCTTTTTTATGCGTTTCTTTCCAATTTACAATTACTTTTTCTTCGTTAATTGCATCAACCTGTCTTCCTTTGTAATTCGGTTGAATTGGTAAATGTCTACTAAATCGTCTATCAATTAATACCAATAACTCAATATTATCGGGTCTTCCGTACGATTGAATTGCAGTTAAAGCAGCTCTTACACTTCTACCAGAATACAACACATCATCAATAATCACTACTTTCTTGTCTTCAATTAAAAAATCAATTTCAGTAGGTGTAGCTTCCAAAGGCTCGTCTCTTCTTCTAAAATCATCTCTATAAAAAGTGATGTCTAAAAGACCAAGCTCAAGATTTTTAATTCCGTATTCATTTTTAAGTAAATCTACCAATCTATTAGCTAAGAAAGAACCTCTAGGTTGTAGACCAATTAAAACGGTATTAGAAAAATCGTTGTGATTTTCAATTAGCTGACATGCTAATCGATGCAGAATTATTTCAATTTCTTTAGAGTTAAGTAATGTTTTTCTGCTCATTGTTTTTGAAACCTAATAGAATTATTCCTAATAGTTATCAAAGCGCAAAGCTACTACAAAAAATGTCGATGGACAAAATTTCTTTCTTTTTATCAAAAAACAATCAAACTGTTAATTAAATTGTTGAAAACAATTCGAATGAAATTAAATGCTCTTTAAGACTTAGTGTACCTTAGAGTAATAATTCAAATACAATAGCCTATGTCTCTATCAAAATTTGAATCAATGCTAAAAACCAACAGTGTTTATTTCTTTGATTTGGTTGAATTTGAAGAAATTATCGTCCATTATTTAGATTGTGGAAAACACTCTTTAGCCAATAAAGCCGTTAAATTAGGCTTACAACAACACCCTACTTCTATCGATTTAAAATTACTCCATGTAGAGTTGTTAATTTTTGAAGGAAAGTTTGATGATGCAGCAAAATCAGTAAAAAGATTAGAAAAAATTGCACCAGAAAATGATGAAGTATACATTCAAAAAGCAACTATTTTATCAAAAGGTGGTCAACATGAAAAAGCTATTGAAGCTTTAAAAATCGGATTAACTTTTTCTGATGAGCAAGTTGATCTTTGGTCTTTAATGGGAATGGAATATTTATTTTTAGACGATTTTGAAAATGCGCGTTTAAGTTTTGCAAAATGTATTGATGTAGATTATGAAGATTATTCTGCATTGTATAATATTGTGTATTGTTTTGATATGCAAAAAGAACATGAAGATGCCATTCATTTTTTAAATTCATACATCAATAGAAACCCATATAGCGAAGTTGCTTGGCATCAATTAGGGAGACAATACTTTGTTCTAAACATGTTTAAAGAAGCCTTAACTTCTTTTGATTATGCTGTTTTAATTGACGAAAGTTTTATTGGCGGTTATTTAGAAAAAGCCAAAACTTTAGAAGAACTTGGTCAATATAAAGAAGCCATAGAAAATTATTTAATTACTTTAGAATTAGATGATCCTACAGCTTTTGTGTATGTAAGAATTGGTGAATGCTACGAAAAAATTAAGCAAGAAGATACTGCAGTTAGTTATTATAAAAAAGCGGTACATGAAGATCCTTTATTAGATAAAGGTTGGTTACTATTAACTAATGCTTACTACAAACAAAAAGACTATCAAAAAGCGGCATATTACATTGCAAAAGCATTAAAAATTGATGAAGACAATTCGTTATATTGGCGTAAATATTCTGAAATAAATATAAAACTTAACTTTTTTGAGGAAGCCGTAAATGGTTTTGAAAAATGTATTGAGTTAAATGATATTGCTATAGAAATTTATATTGCCTTAGCGGATGTATTATTATTTTTAGGCGATTTTAATGACGCTTTAAAAATACTATTCAAAGCACAAAAGACCTACAAATATTTTGCTGAAATAGAATATAGATTGGCTGGATTGTTTATTATTTTAAATAAAGAAAATTACGGAATTGATCATTTAATAAATGGTATGAAAATAGATTATGACTATCATACAATTATGAATGAACTTTTCCCAATCATAACAGAAAACACTAAAGTAAAAAAATTACTCATCAACTATAAAAAAGCGATGGGATAACATAAGCTTAGGGAGTTTATTGAATAAAAAGTCAAAGCTTTGCTTTGGCTTTTTTTATTTTGAATACTGGAGCATCCAAGAATAAATATCAATTTCTTCATCTGATTTATCATAAATAAAGTAAGAGATACCATGTCCTAACTTATTAAAAACTGTAAATTTAGGAATAACCGTAGGTAAGCAAGAATTAATTAAATCCACAGTGTTTTGCGAAACACTAATTGGCACTGCTATATCATCTTTACTATGAAAAAACCAAGCTGGAACTTCTTTTAAATTACATTTTTTTTCTTCAGGTAAACGTCCTCCAGATATTGGTACAATGGCTGCAACTTTTTCTGGGTAATCGGCAGCATATCTTACAGTCCCACCTGCTCCCATACTGTGACCTGTTATATAAATTCTTTTAATATCAATATTTTTATATAAAACTTTAATCTCTTTTTCTAAAAATTCATTAATAACTTCAGAATTCCAAAGATTTACCATTTCCCTACCATGTAAAATTATATCTGGGTTTAACAATGATGCTACAACAAAGTCAAGTTTTATACCTTTATTAATAGCTCTATATGGCCCTTTTTTTGTTAAATCTTCTGGGTTCCTTCCTCCTCCTGCCCCGTGTAGAAAAATTATTAAAGGCGTCGATTCTGAAGAATAATAATTATCAGGTAGATATACAGCATATTTATGATACAAATTATCTACTTTTGAAACATATCCATCTTCTATAATATTTGGCTGGTAAGTTACTTTTGTGGTTGTAGATGGCACTCTCTCTTTTGAACAAGAACTTAAAATTAATAACATAAAAAATATAATATAACTTAATCCTTTTGTCCTCATAGCTAGTTGTTTTTTATTTAGAATACTGCAGCATCCAAGAATAAATATCAATTTCTTCAACTGATTTATTATAAATAAACCAAGAAATACCATGACCTTTTGTTTCAAAAATAGTAAACTTAGGAGGTATAGATGGACAACATGTATTAATTAAATTTACTGCATTTTCTGAAAAACTAAATGGTACAGCTTTGTCATCTCTACTATGGAAAAACCAAGCAGGAATATCTCTTAAATTACATTTTCTTCCACTTTCTAAATTAGCACCAGCTATTGGTATTATAGCTGCTACTTTTTCTGGATATTCAACTGCAAAATCAAGAGTTCCAAATCCCCCCATACTGTGCCCTGTAACGTATACTCTTTTGCTATCTATATTTTCAAAATGTTTTAAAACAATGTTTTCTAAAAATTCATCTACAACTTTAGGGTTCCAGCCTCTAGAATGAGGTGAAGCTACAACGAAATCGAGCTCTATACCTTTATTTATAGCTCTAAAAGGACCTTTTACTTTTAAATCATCTTTTGCTGTACTACTTGCTCCATGCAAATAAATTATTAAAGGAGTTGATTGTGAAGTGTAATAACTATCTGGCACATATAAAACATACTTATGATATTGATTATCAACTAAAGAATTAAATCCGCCTTCTATAATTTCCGACCTAACTACATCGTTATTACTTTTATTTTTTCCTTTTTCATCAATTTTACTTTCAATTTTGCTTTCATTTTCGTTATTAATTTTGTTCTCAGTTGATATAAATTCAGTATCACTCCTCTCTTTTGAACAAGAACTTAAAATTAATAACGTAAAAAATATAATGTAACCTAATTTACTTTTTTTCATATCGTGATTTTTTCTATAAATATAATAAATTTTAATTCTTATGTTTAGTATATCTAAAACTATTAAATTTTAACCATTTTCCACTATCTTCGTTTCACCAAAAATCAAACTTAAAATGAGTAGAAAATTAAAAGATTATATCATTATTGGATTAAAAGGTTTAGGCATGGGTGCTGCTGATGTTGTACCTGGAGTTTCTGGCGGAACAATTGCTTTTATTTCTGGAATTTATGAAGAACTTTTATCTAGCATCAGTAACATAAATCTTTCACTATTAAAAACCCTAAAAAATAAAGGTTTTAAAGCAGCTTGGAAACAAGCAAATGGTAATTTTTTATTAGCCCTTTTTATTGGGATTTTCACAAGTATTGTTTCATTAGCCAAGGCAATTAAATGGTTATTAGAAAACCAACCTGTACTATTATGGTCTTTCTTTTTTGGATTGGTTTTAGCTAGTATTATTTATATAGCAAAACAAATTACGAATTGGAATTATAAAAATATAGTATTAGGAGTTTTAGGAGTTGCTTTTGGTTACATAATTACCATTATTCCTTCTGTTAACGGGCAAGAAACAAGTTTCATATTTTTAGTTGTTGCTGGTGCAATAGCTTCTTGCGCTATGATTTTACCGGGAATTTCTGGTTCCTATATTTTACTTTTAATTGGTGTTTACCCAACAGTAATGGCCGCCATAACAAGCAAAGATTTAAAAGTATTATCTGCTGTTGCCATTGGAGTTATGATTGGGCTAATTGCATTCTCTAAGTTTTTAAAATTTTTATTTTCAAATTATAAGAACCAAATGCTGGTCGTTTTAACAGGAATTATGTTAGGCTCTTTAAATAAAGTTTGGCCTTGGAAAACCACCTTAACAACTTATACAGACAGACATGGAGCATTAAAACCACTTTTAGAAAAAAGTGTATCTCCTTTTTCTTTTGATGGAAATCCACAATTAATGTACGCTATTATATTTGCCATACTAGGTTTTGGATTAATCCTTTTATTAGAAAAACTAGCCGTCAACAAAAACGAATAATTCTAAAACAAAGTGCGTACTTCTAAAGATAAAATAGCATTATTTTTTAAAGGATTAACCATGGGAGCTGCTAATAAAGTTCCTGGGGTTTCTGGCGGTACGGTAGCTTTTGTTTTAGGTTTTTACGAAGAACTAATTAATTCCTTTAGAAAAATTAATGCAAAAGCATTTAAGTTACTTTTTACAGGGAAATTCAAACAATTCTTAACCTATACCAATGCCGGTTTTTTAACCCTAATCTTAACTGGAAGTGCTTTTAGTTATTTTAGTATTTCACTAGTGTTAGATTACTTTTTAAAAAACTATGAACTCTTTGTTTGGTCTTGGTTTTTTGGAATGATTTTAGGCTCGATTTATTATATCGGAAAAGATTTTGGTGAATGGAATTTTAAAAATATCTTTTCATTATTAATTGGAATTTCTATAGGAATTGGAATCAGTTTTTTAACACCTGCAACAGAAAATGATGCACTTTGGTTTGTTTTTATTTGTGGAATTATAGGTGTTTCTGGAATGACGCTTCCAGGACTTTCTGGCTCATTTATATTAATACTATTAGGAAACTATGTACTGCTTTTAGTTGATTCTGTAAATGCTTTATTTAGTGTAATTACCAACTTAATAGCTGGAAATTGGGCAATATTACAAGATCCAGAAAAAATACGTTACCTAAAAGTAATGGGGATGTTTACTGCAGGTTCTGCATTTGGTCTTGTAACCATATCTCATGTTTTAGGCTATGTATTAAAAAGATGGAAACAAATTGTTACCGCTGTAATTATTGGTTTTATAACTGGATCTTTAGGAATTGTTTGGCCATGGAAAAAAACAATTTTTAAAACAAAAAATGGTGATTTTCTATTCGATAAAAACCAACATAAAATTGTGGAGAATTATGAACGTTTCATCCCTAATTTTTCAACACATGAAACTTGGATTGCTTTATTATTTATATTGATTGGTGTTGCCATCATACTATTAATTGATTTTTATGACAGAAAACGAAAATAAAAACCTCTTTGCATTATTAGGAAAGAATATCTCTTATTCTTTTTCTAAAGGATATTTTACTGAAAAATTTAAAAAATTAAATTTAGAAAATCATCAATATATAAATTTTGATATTCAACAAATAGAAGATTTAGCTGAAGAGATTCATAAAAATCAGCAAGCTCTAAAAGGTATGAATGTTACCATTCCATATAAACAAGAAGTGATGCCTTTTCTTGATAGCTTACATAAAGTTGCTAAAGAAATTGGAGCTGTAAACACCATTAAATTCACTAAAAAAGGAAAACTAAAAGGATACAATACCGATGTTATTGGTTTTAAAAACTCGATAGTTCCCTTATTAAAAAAGCATCATAAAAAAGCATTAATATTAGGTACTGGTGGTGCATCAAAAGCAATTGCTTATGCTTTTAAGCAATTAGACATTCCATCAAAATTTGTATCAAGAACTTCAAAAAAGAAACAATTTACCTACCAAGAGTTAACGGAAAAAGTATTGAATAAATATCAAATTATTGTGAACTGCTCTCCCTTAGGAACACATCCAAATATTGATGAAAGTCCAAATATTCCGTATCAATATCTTACAAAAAATCATCTTTTATTTGACTTAATTTACAATCCAACAGAAACTACTTTTTTATCAAAAGGAAAAGAAAAAGGAGCAACTATAAAAAACGGATTTCAAATGTTAGAACTTCAAGCTGAGGCGTCTTGGAAAATTTGGAATAAATAATTAAAAAATACTTAAACGCGGCTTTCTTTTGCTGTTTTATAATACATCTGTATATTTATAGACTTAATTAATTGGAACCTTAAACATTGTAGATATGTTAGAACAAAGCGATGAAAATATTGAAAATACAGATAACACTTCTGAAGAAAACACAACTAACGCAGAAGAAACCACTATAGATACCGAGGAAGTAACTTCTGAAGAAAAAACAGAAACTGTTGTAGAAACTGAAGAAAGCGCAAATGCTAAAGAAGTAGAAGCCGCAGTAGAAAGCGTTGAAAATGAGGTTGCTGAAGATGCAGAAAAAGTAGAAGAAAAGACAGAAGAAAAAGTAGAAATACCCGTTTTAGAATATGATAAAATGGATTTCGAAGCTTTGGTGAGTGAACTTAAAAAAACCATCAAAAACAATCCAATAAATCGTATTAAGACGCAAGTTGAAGGTATAAAAAGTGCTTTCAATCAACAATTTGGTGCTTTATTAAAAGAGAAAAAAGAGGCGTTTTTAGCAGAAGGAGGAAATTCTATTGATTTTCAATTTTCAAGTCCGATTAAAACAGAATACAATAATTTACTTTCAGAATACAAAACACAACGTGATAAATTTTATGCTGAATTAGATAAACAACTCAAAGATAATTTAGAAAAACGGAATCAAGTTATAGCAGATTTAAAAGCTTTAATTGAAGAAGCAGATACACAAACGATGTATCCTAAATTTAGAGATTTACAAAACATCTGGAAAAGTATTGGCGGTATTCCTAAGACAAAATACAACGATACTTGGAAAATTTACCATCATCATGTAGAGCGTTTTTACGATTTATTACATATAAGTAAAGATTTAAGAGATTTAGATTTCAAAAACAACTTAGTAGAAAAAACTAAGCTTGTAGAAAAAGCCGAAAAGCTTACAGAAGCTAAAGATGTTAACGAAGCTTTTAAAGAGCTACAAAATTTACATAAACTTTGGAAAGAAGATATTGGCCCTGTTGCCAAAGAATCTAGAGAAGAAATTTGGCAACGATTTAGCTTAGCAACTAAAACTATTCATGATAAAAGACATGATTATTTTAGAGAAATGAAGTCTAAATATCAAGAAATAATTGATGCTAAATTATTGGTTATAGAAAAAATAGATCAATACGATTCTTCTAAAAACGCTACACATAATCACTGGCAAAAAAGTATAAAAGATATTGAATCATTAAGACAAGAATATTTTAATGCAGGTAAATTACCGTATTCTAAAAGTGAAGAAGTTTGGCAAAAATTTAAAGAAGCAACTAAAAAATTCAATCAGGCTAAGAATGTTTTTTACAAACAAGAAAAGTCATCTCAACAAGATAATTTACAAAAGAAAATTGCTTTGATAGAGCTTGCAGAAAGCTTAAAAGATAGTGATGATTGGGAAAACACTACCAATGCAATGAAAAAAGTACAAGCCGATTGGAAAAGAATTGGGCATGTACCACGTAAATTTTCTGATGATATCTGGAAACGTTTTAAGGCAGCTTGTAATCATTATTTCGACAAATTTCATGAAAACAGAAATAGTCTAAATGCAGAACAACAAGAAATTGTAGATACTAAAAAACAATTGATTGAAGATTTAAAAGATGCAAAAGCAACTACTAAAGAAGAAGTTTTAGCATTGGTTTCTAATTGGAATGCTGCTGGTAGCTTACCAAGAAATGCACGTCATTTAGAAGGGAAGTTTAACAAACAAATAGATAAACTTTTAGAATCATTAAACTTAGATAAGAGTGAAGTTGTTATGTTGAAATTCACCAATATTGTTGATGGATTCGTAAATAATAACGATGTACGAAAATTAGATTCAGAAAAAATGTTTATCCGTAAAAAGATAGATGAAACGGTACGTGAGATGCAACAACTAGAAAATAATTTAGGTTTTATTTCTAATGCTACCGAAGATAATCCGTTAGTAAAAAATGTAAGAGATCGCGTTAAAGGATTTAAAAGCGAATTAGATGTTTGGCAAGTTAAGTTAGATTATCTTAAAAGATTAAAATACTAACGCATATAAAGAGCATAAAAAAACGTCTAAATAAAATTTAGACGTTTTTTTTATATCAATATTTTGTATTCTTTCTTAAGAAAAAATAGCATCAATTTTTTGTTTCTCCTCTTCAGCTAAAGCAGCATCAACTAAAATTCTACCACTGTGCTCATCAATCATAATTTTTTTACGATTAGCAATCTCTAATTGTACTTGTGGTGGAATTGTAAAATAAGATCCTCCAGAAGCTCCTCTTTCAATTGCAACAACCGCTAAACCATTTTTTACTTTATTTCTAATTCTACTATAGGCAGTAAATAAATGACCTTCTATAGATCCTGCATACTCCTCAGATTTAGAATGTAATAATTTTTCTTCTTTTTCTGTTTCCTTTAAAATAGCGTCTAACTCAGATTTTTTATGCTCTAAATGATTTACTTGTTTTGCTAACTTTTCTTTAGTTGCATTAATTACTTCATTTTTTTGCTCAATCTTAGCTTTAAACTCTTTAATTCTTTTTTCAGCTAATTGAATTTCTAAATCTTGATATTCAATTTCTTTTGTTAAAGAATCAAACTCTCTATTATTACGAACCTTTTTTTGCTGCTCGTCATATTTCTTCATCAAAGCTTTAGATTCGTTAATCGTAATTTTTTTATTATTAATGTCAGTTTCCAAATTAGTTACATCTTCACCTAAATTAGAAACTCTAGTATTTAATCCAGCAACTTCATCCTCTAAGTCTTCAACTTCTAAAGGTAACTCACCACGTACATTTCTAATTTCATCAATTCTAGAATCAATTAATTGTAAATCATATAGTGCTCTTAACTTCTCTTCTACCGATATTTCTTTCTTTTTTGCCATGTTTATAAATAATAAATTGGATTTGTACTTCTTTCTGATAAAACGACTGCAAAATTAGTAATTTTTTTTGTAAGATACTCAAACAAAAGGTCTTTTGTAAACTGTTCGCTTTCATAATGACCAATATCTGCCAATAAAATCTGCTTTTCTGCCTTAAAAAAGTCGTGATATTTAAAATCTGCACTTATGTAGGCGTCTGCTTTTGAATTGATTGCAGCATTAATTGCAAAACTTCCTGAACCTCCCAGAACAGCAACTTTTTTTATCTTTTTATCTGTAAATTCTGAATATCGAACGCAATCAGTTTTAAAAGTTTTTTTAATAAAACTTAAAAATGATTTTTCATCCATTTCATTTGGAAGCGTTCCTATCATTCCCATACCAATATTTTGATTGATATTATCTAGGGTAACAATTTCATACGCAACTTCTTCATACGGATGATTTGTAAACAATGCTTTTAAAACTTTAGATTCTAAATAACTTTCAAAAACTGCGGTGATACGTGTTTCATTTTCAATAGATAAAACCCCTTTTTCTCCAATAGAAGGGTTCGAATTTTCATTCCCTTTATACGTTCCTTTTCCTTCCGAATTAAAACTACAGTTACTATAGTTACCAATATTTCCTGCACCTGCATTAAATAATGCATCCCTTAACTCAGTAGCTTTTTCTGTAGGCACATAAGCAGCTAACTTTTTTATGATTCCTTTTTTTGGCAATAACACCTGCGTATACTCTAAGCCCAAAACTTCACACATTTTTGCAGAAACTCCTTTATCAGAATTATCTAACGCCGTATGTGTCGCATAAATAGCAATATCATGTTTTATCGCTTTTAACACAACGCGTTCTACATAATTAGTTCCGTTCAACTTTTTTAATCCGCTAAAAATAATAGGATGAAAACTAACAATTAAATTACAATTATTAGCGATTGCCTCATCTACAGTTTGTTCTAACGTATCTAATGTTACCAGAACACCTGTAACTTTTGTAGCATAGTTACCCACCAACAATCCAACATTGTCAAAATCTTCCGTATAAGAAAGTGGTGCTAACTTTTCTATATAATCTGCAACTTCTTTTATTGTCATTTTTATTAAATTGAAAATCAAAGTTAAGATATTTAATGTATTTTCGTCTTAATGAAGCTACTTCGTTTTATATTATTCCCTTTTGCTATTCTGTATGATTTAATTACAAGTATCCGTAATTACTTTTACGACACTAAAATTTTTAAATCAACAACGTTTAAAACACCTATCATAGCTGTTGGAAATTTAAATGTAGGCGGAACTGGTAAAACGCCTCAAATAGAATATTTAATCCGTTTATTACAAGATACTTTTAATATAGCGATTTTAAGCAGGGGCTATAAACGTAAAACCAACGGTTTTGTATTAGTAGATAATAATCACACTGCAGATGATGTTGGTGATGAGCCTTTGCAATATTTTAAAAAATTCACTAAATGCACTGTTGCAGTTGATGAAGACAGGGTGAACGGAATCAATCAATTACTTACAAAAAAACTTGATGTAATTCTTTTAGATGATGCTTTTCAACATAGAAAAGTAACTGCAGATTGTTATATTTTATTGACAAAATATGATGATTTATATACTGATGATTTTTTATTGCCTACTGGAAATTTAAGAGAAAGTAAAAGAGGCGCACAAAGAGCAACTATTATTATTGTTACAAAATGTCCTGAAAACCTTTCTGAAACGAAACAGCAAGAAATTATAAAGAAATTAAAACCTATTTCACAACAAAAAATTTACTTTACAACTATTTCTTATGCTGATAAAAGTATCGGAAAAGAAAATATTAATAATACCACCTTACATGAATATGAAACTGTTTTAGTAACAGGAATTGCGAATCCCAAACCTATGTTAAGACATCTAAGCGGTTTAAATGTAAAGTTCACCCATTTAGAATATCCAGATCATTATAGCTTTAAAAACAAAGATATTGCAGAAATTGAAACTGCTTTTAAATCAATAAAATCGTCTAAAAAAATAATTCTAACTACAGAAAAAGATTTTATGAGGATTTCTAACAAAATTGATAACTTATATTATTTACCTATTGAAACAAAATTTTTAAATAAGAATACCAGTAAATTTAACACTCACATACTCAATTATCTAAAAAAATAAAACCGATACTAATTGTATCGGTTTTTTTTGATTTTAAGTTAGAACAGAAATATCATTCTTGCTTATTTTATAAGACACATTATTTTTTAAAAAGTCACTATTTAAATAAAATTAGTGAAATGGTATTATTTTTGATAAATTTGACACATATACTTTAACAAATGAAAAGAGTTTTATTTTTAATACTTGTAATAGGAATTACTTTTTCTGGTTTTTCTCAAGATGATGTCGTAGCAGAAGAAATTCATTTAAACTGGAAAGATTCATTTAAAGACGCTTTAAAAGCTTCAAAAAAAGAAAAGAAACCTGTCTTAATTTATTTTACAGGATCAGACTGGTGTGGGCCATGTAAAATGTTAGATAAAAGATTATTTCACACGCAAAAATTTAAAGATTTAGCGGATGAAAACTTTATTATTTATGAAGCCGACAATCCTAGAAACAAGGATTTAGTGACTCCAGAAAAGTTAGATGTAAATTTTGATTTAATTAGGAAATACAAAGTTAGATCGTATCCTACATTAGTTTTCACTAATCATAAAGGAAAAATGATTGCCTATAAAAAAGGGTTGATTTTAACTGAATATTACTATCCATTTTTTCAATCTGTAATAGAAAATTACTAAGTTTTAGCTAAGAACTAAATATATAAAGGTAAGATATCCTAAAAATAGAAGTCCTCCTTTATATCTACTAAACACAAATTTCTTTGGTACAAATACTAACGGTAAAATAATTGCCGTAAATCCTAACATCCAAAAAATATCATTCGTCAATATTTGAGGTTCTGTAACTGGAATTTCTTTAATAATTGCTGTTAATCCTAAAACAGAAGCAATATTAAAAATATTAGATCCAATTAAATTACCTAAAGAAATTGCTTTCTCCCCTTTTAAGGCTGCAATGACTGATGCCGATAATTCGGGAACACTGGTTCCAATAGCAATCATAGTTATCGAAATAACTCCTTCACTAACACCTACTTTTTCTGCCAATTCTGTTGCGCCTTCTACTAACCATTTAGACCCAAAATACAAAGCTAAACCTCCTAATAATAACCAAAGGCTAATTTTTGCATAACCAACCTCAGCAAGTGCATCATCAACTTCATCATTTGCAGCTGTATTTTTAGCTGTTTTTATTAAATAAACTAAAAAAAGAATTAAAACAGAAACAAGTATGAAGCCTTCATTTTGAGATAAAAGAGAATCGTTTTTCAAAAAACTATAAATAAGCAATGAAAAAAACATCATTGCTGGCCAGTTTAGTTTATAAAAATCTTTACTCACAACAATTGGTCCAATTAAAGCGGTTATACCCAAAACTAATCCAATATTGGCAATATTAGAGCCAATAACATTATTTATTGCAATTGCAGGCAAACCATCTAAAGCAGCTTGTAAACTCACCAATAACTCGGGTGCTGACGTTGCAAAAGAAACAACCGTCATACCTATTACCATTTTAGAAATACTTAATTTAAAGGATAAACCTACAGAAGCTTTTACTAAGAAATCACCTCCAAAAACCAATAATACCAATCCTAAAAGTATATAAACAACACTCATTAATTTGTTTTTTGCGAAGATACATTTTTATCAGTTTACCAATTACTAAAAAGATGAAAAGGCTAAAAACACCTTAAAAAAAGATGAAATTCCCTTTGCTTTTTTAAAAGCATAAAAAAAACGCCTTTACTTTATTACACTTTAAAACTGATTATTCATTTTTGACTTATCATTACAAATTAAATCATAAGCACATGCATTTCATATTAAAACTAAAACAATCTTATTACCTATAATTATAAATTCAAATTAATTAATTGATTATAAAAAATTTGGAACTACTATTTGATTGGTTATATATTGTTAAGACATATAAAAAATTGCTATAAAAATTACCTAAAACAAACTAACTATGATCTCAATTATCTTAAACTTAATCGCAAAACTATTAGAAATAATTTCTCTAATTCTATTCTAAAATAGAATATACCTATTATTTTGCTACGAAATTTTCCTTATTTTTGATTCAGAATCAAACTTTAATGAAAAAACAACTTTATAAAACTATTGCCAAACTTAATAAAGCAATTTTACCTTCTTTTACAAAAAAAAGATTGGACGTAACTAAAGCTTCCAAATTTCAATTAGCTATTATTGGTTGGAGAGCTTTTATCACTAAAAAGTCGTTAGATTAAAAACCAAATATTATGAGCAAGTACATTAAAGTATTTACGAACAGTAACATTATTGTTAACAGGTTAAAAGATCTTTTAGAAGATACTAAAATAGTAAGCATTGTAAAAGACAAAGTGCATTCTGCTGTTTTAGGTGGTTTTGGTAGCTTACCAGACAGTGTTGAATTATATATTTTAAATGAAGATTTAGAAAAAGCAACACCAATAATAGAAAATTATAGGAAAGAAATTACTGAATAATATTTCTGTATTTAGAAATTACAAGTATATTTGCAGCCGCAAAAGGCCATGTGGCGCAACTGAATAGCGCACTTGATTACGGCTCAAGAGGTTGCAGGTTTGAATCCTGCCATGGTCACAACAAAAAAGCGCATCTTACTAGATGCGCTTTTTCTTTTGTGTAAACTTTCCTAAAAATAGAAAAGACCTTGAATAAAATTCAAGGCCCTTTCATCTAACCAAACTTAGTATAAAAACTAACTACTACTATCTTTATATTTTTTTATTAATCCGTATAACAATCCACCTACAAAAAGTATTTCTACTCCTCCACTAATCGGTATTCCTGGCGGCGGCGGCGGCGGCACAGGCGGTGGTACTATTTGACCACTTAATAGTGTTGAGGATAGCAGAAATAAAAATGTTAAGATTATGTTTATCTTATTATTTTTAAACATTTTTTGTTTCTTTCTATTTATATGACCCTAATTATTTCTTAAAGTCACTACAAATTAAAAAAAAACTTAAAAAAGGTTGGGAAGGTTTTCGACGAACTACACTTTATTCAAGATATCGCCTTAAAATTACACGATGTTCGGGAATACTCTTATCGTAGTTTTCTACTAACAACTCTAGTATTTCTGGTGATTTAACGCCAATATCGTTTTTAGAAGAATATTTTGAAACATATAATGTATAAGTATCATTATTTTTTTCAAAAATTAAAAAATGAGTCGAATTTAATTCAGTAAAACTTATTTCATTATTAGAAAACGAATCAGATTCGTCTTTTTTGAAGTCGGAAAACTCGTAATATTTAAATACGTTCTCCATTTAAACGAGTTCTGCAGATAAACCAAGCTGTAATAACTTAGAGCATCTTGGCTCTAAATCTTTATACTCACCAGATTTAACCGTGCATTTACCTTTATAATGAACTAATATGGTACATTGCTCTGCTTGCTCTAAAGTATGCTCGCAAACATCCATTAAAGAATCAATAACAAAATCAAAAGTATTTACTTCATCATTGTGTAAAACAATTTCGTGTTGAAAGACTTCTTTTTCTAAAACATCAACTTCTTCTTGTATTTTTTCTTTTGTACTCATCTTGCTAATGTAAAAATATTTTTTTACTTCTTATTAAATTTTAACGCTACCCAGTTATTTCTTTCAATAACGGTTTCTAATTCCAAATCGTATTTAGAAACTTCTTCATCTATAAGTGGAATATCTTCTTGATAGAACCCACTTAATAATAAAACGCCTTTATCATTTAAACAGTTGGTATATATTTTCATATCCATCAATAAGATATTCCTATTGATGTTTGCTATGATTAGATCGTATTTCTTATTGATTAATAACGATGAGTCTCCTTCGTACACCAAAATATATTTACACTTATTTCGAGCAACATTTTCTATCGAGTTCTCATAGCACCAAGTATCTATATCTATGGCATCGATAGGATTTGCACCTCTCATTTCTGCAAAAATTGCCAGAATACCCGTTCCGCAACCCATATCTAATACCTTCTTATCAGTTACATCTATTTGCAATAAATGTTGTACCATCATGTGTGTAGTTTCATGATGTCCCGTACCAAAACTCATTTTTGGTTCAATAACAATATCGTATTTCAGATTAGGATTTTCATGAAATGGTGCGCGAATACTCACTAAATCGTCAACCTGAATTGGAGAAAAATTCTTTTCCCATTCTTCATTCCAATTAGTCTGCGCTACCTCATTATGATTATATTCTATGGTAAAATCTTCTGAATTTAAAATAAATAAATCGTTTAAAATAGTTGAGTTCCAATCATTTTTCTGAATGAAAGCAGTTACTCCATTATCGTTTTCAACAAAACTTTCAAAACCAACAGCTCCTAATTCTGCAATTAGAATTTCAGTAGCTGGTTCTTTAGGTGTCACTGTAAAATTATATTCTATATAAATATTATCCATAAAAAAATGCATCAAGATTTTTAAAATCTTGATGCAAATTTATTAGTTTTCTAAGGAATTAATACAATTTAACTTCCTTTATATTGCTTTTATAATTGCGGTAAAATCTTCTGCTTTTAATGCTGCACCACCAATTAAACCTCCATCTACATCTGGCTTAGAAAAAATCTCTTCTGCATTAGCTGGTTTTACACTTCCACCATATAAGATAGATACATTATCGGCAACATCTTTATTGTATTGCTTTTCTATAATACTTCTTATAAAAGCGTGCATTTCTTGTGCTTGTTCTGGACTTGCAGTTTCTCCAGTACCAATAGCCCAAACTGGTTCGTACGCTAAAACAATATGTTTCCAAGCAGATGCTTCTAAATGAAATAATCCATTTTTTAATTGACTTTCTACAACAGCAAAATGATTTTCAGACTTTCTATCTTCTAATAATTCACCGAAACAAAAAATAGTTTCTAACTTGTTTTCTAAAACTGCATTTACTTTTTCTGCAAGTAAAGCATCTGTTTCACCAAAGTATGTTCTTCTTTCAGAATGTCCTAAAATAACTGTTTTTACACCGATAGATTTTAACATCTCAGCAGAAATTTCTCCAGTAAAAGCACCATTTTTAGCTTGATGCATATTTTGTGCTACAACTTCTATTTTAGATTTTTTTGCTCTTTTTATAGCAGCAGAAAGATTAACAAAAGTAGGAGCTACAATAACTCTAGTATTTTTAAGTGATAATTTCTTGGTTGATTTTCTTAGTTGTTTGATCAACTTTTTAGTGGCATCTTTATCATTATTCATTTTCCAGTTACCAGCTACTATTTTTTGTCTCATTATAAAGTACTTTAGTTGTTTTTTATATCAATATTTAAAGCACAAAAATAAGTTATTTTTTTAAGGCTTCCACTATATTTGAGTCGCTAGCTTTGGTTGCTTTAAATAAATCTACGAAACCGTTTTCATTGATTACAAGATATCTAGGGATCCATCTTAATCCTAAAAAATCTACTAAATCACCTTTTTTCATTCCTTTAGGTAAATTATAATGCTCACCAGATATTCGAAATCTTTTAATTCCGTTTTTCCAAGCTTTATTGTTTTTATCAACCGATAAAAATAAAAACACAGCTTCTGGAAATTCTTGCTGTAATTCTTTAGTTCTTGGTAACGATTTTATACAATCACCACACCAAGAAGCCCAAACATCAATCAATATTTTTTTCCCTTTATATTTATGAAGCACTTCTATAAAGGTTACCGTTTCATCTTGCAATGTAACCACGGTATCTTGTAAAGCAATGTCAGAAAATTGAGTAGGCGTTTCGCAGCTTGCAAAAACAACAAGCAGTAGTAAAAGTATTTTTTTCATTTTTTATTCTAAACGAATTCTAGGATCTAACCAACTATAGATAACATCAACTAGAATATTAATTAATATAAACAATGTTGCTATTACCAAAACACTTCCCATGATTACAGGTAAATCTAGCGTATTTAATGCGTTTACAATTTCTTTACCCAAACCGTTCCAGTTAAAAATATATTCAACAAAAACTGCCCCTGCTAACATCGATGCAAACCAACCAGAAATTGCTGTAACTACTGGATTCAAGGCATTTTTTAACGCATGTCTTTTTACAACATTATACATACTTAGTCCTTTTGCCTTTGCGGTTCTTACATAATCTTGCGTTAAAATTTCGAGCAAAGAATTACGAGTTAATTGTATAACAACTGCTAAGGGCCTAATACCTAAAACAACTGCTGGAAGCAATAAGTTTTTCCATTGAATATAACTTCCTTCTCCAAAATTATCGACTACATACAAACTCCCTGTCATTTCTAAATGGGTATATTCATGCAAAACAAATCCAAAGAACCAAGCGAATAAAATAGCCGAGAAAAAGGACGGAACACTCATTCCAAACGTGCTAATTACAGCAATAACGCTATCGAAGACCGTATCTTTTTTTAAGGCTGAGATAATGCCGAAAAAGATTCCTAATACAATCGCAATTAGTATTGAAAACAATGCTAAAACTGCTGTATTGGGTAATGTTTCTGAAATTACTTCAGATACTTTTTTTCCACTTTTCTGAAACGATTGTCGCAAATACGGGTATTTAATAACCGTGGTTCTATTGCCTATTGAAAATAGTTTAGTGTAGGTATATTTATTTTCTGATAAATAAGTGTAATTATCACTTGTATTAGAATGAAATGAAATTGGTGAAACATCATTTAAATAATACAAGTATTGTGTAAAAACTGGCTGATCGAAACCATATTTTTTTCTAATGATTTCTAATTGCGCTGCATCTTCTCGTTGATCTAACATCATACGTGCTGGATCTCCTGGTAAAATATTAAATAGAAAGAAAATTACCGTTATCACACCAAACAGCGTTAAAAATCCGTAGAAAATTTTGTTAAGAAAATACTGAATCATTTAAAACAAAGATAACCGAAAGTCTTAAAAATACTTACCTTTGCATAACTTTTAATTCTTGACATGACAACACAGCAATTGGTTACCGAAATTAGAAAGAAAAAATCTTTTCTAAGCATTGGTTTAGATGTTGATTTAGATAAAATTCCACCGCATTTATTAGCCTTAGAAGACCCAATATTTGAATTTAACAAAGCAATTATTGATGCTACGCATCATTTATGTGTTGCTTACAAACCTAACACGGCTTTTTATGAAGCCTATGGAATTAAAGGATGGAAAGCCTTAGAAAAAACCATTAGGTATTTAAATGAAAAGCATCCAGAGATTTTTACAATTGCAGATGCAAAGCGTGGAGATATTGGAAATACCTCTACCATGTATGCAAAAGCTTTTTTTGAAGATTTAGCATTCGATTCTGTTACCGTTGCACCTTATATGGGTAAAGATTCTGTTGAACCTTTTCTAGCTTTTGAAAATAAACACACTATTTTATTAGCACTAACATCAAATCAAGGTGCTTACGATTTTCAAACAAAACAACTTGACAATACAGAATTGTACAAACAGGTTTTAGAGACTTCTAAAAGTTGGAAAAACTCAGAAAACCTAATGTATGTTGTTGGCGCTACTAAAGCAGAATATTTAGCAGATATCAGAAAAATTATTCCAGATTCTTTTTTATTAGTTCCTGGTGTGGGCGCACAAGGAGGAAGTTTACAAGATGTTTGTAAATATGGAATGACCGATACTGTTGGATTATTGATTAATTCTTCTAGAGGAATTATTTATGCTTCAAAAGATACTGATTTTGCAGATGCAGCTGCAAAGAAAGCTGAAGAATTGCAAAAACAAATGAGCGCTCTTTTATAAAAAAAAGACCAGAAGAAAATATCTTCTGATCTTTTAAATGTTAATTCAAAAAAGCAATTTAATTTGTATACCCGGGGTTTTGTACCATTTTAGAATTGGTATCCATTTCTAAATCTGGAATCGGAAGCACTAAACTATCGCTATCAAAAGAAATTCCAGCAACTGTACGTTGCGTTCTCTTATAATCATGTAAAAAGAAGCCTTCAAAAGCTAATTCTAGTTCTCTTTCATTAAGTATTAACGCCAAAGTGACTGCTCCCAAAGGAGATGCTGATGATCTTGCTCTTAATGTGTTTATTTCTACTAAAGGTGCTAAACCTAATGAACTTCCTTCTCTAAAGTTAGCTTCTGCTCTTATGAGGTGCATTTCTGCAATTCTAAACATAGAAATATTAGCAAATTGGTTTGTATATTTTGACGTCAAATCTTCGCCATTATCTGGACTCACATAGTTAAAATTATCTCTAATATCATTAGCTACATCATCAAAAAGAGCTAAATAACCTGGCTGAATAGTAATATCTCCTTGTCTTCCTCCGTTAGCTTGCGAAGCATAAAAATTAATTAATTGCTGCGCGCCAGTCTGACTGGTAACTTGAAAAGCAAAAATATCTTCAGAACTATCAACATTATTATTAAATGCACCTGCAAAAGTAGGAGTTAAACTATGACCACTACTTTGTAAAACATCATGTGCTGCATCTCTTGCATTCGCATAAGCTCCTTGTTGTAAATATACTCTTGATAAAAGTGCTTTTGCAGCATATTTATCGACAAAATAACTGTTTGAAGCAGGCAATTTATTATAGGCTTCATTTAAATCATTAATAATTTGCGTATACACCTCTTCTACCGTATTTCTTGCGATAGACAAATCTTCTGCATACTCTATAATCCCTTTTAATTGCAAAGGAACTCCTAACTGACTATTTGCTCCTCCTGCTGTATATTGCTTACCAAACAAACGAACTAAATCAAAATAAGACAAGGCTCTTAAAAATTTAGCCTCCCCTTCTACTTGATTCGCTTTCCCACTAGTTACTAAACTAATATTATCAATCACTAAATTTGATTGATTAATAATTTCGTAAGAATTATACCAAAGATCTCTAACAAATACATTATTTGTTAAAATGCTTTTGTTGTTTAATTGTCTAGGATCTATAAATGATCCTCCCCAACCCACTTGTCCAGAATTACCTAATAAATCTGCTATGATTTGAGTTTGACCTCCAAATGTAGGTCCTTGTCCTGCTTCATCATAAGCTCCAATTAGAATATTAATGATATTATCTTCTGAAGATAAAGCTGTTTCTGTTGAAATACTCTGAGCTGGCTCAATATTTAAGTCATTTTCACAACTAATTCCTATAGCTGTTAAAACAATTAGTAAAATATATTTTAATGTTTTCATTTCTTTTAAATTTTATAGTTAAAATGTGATATTTACACCTACAGAATAAGTCTTTGCGGCTGGTGCAGAATAAAATATCTGTCCAACTCCACCTGCATCACTTCTTGTTTCTGGATCATAACCATCATAATCTGTAATTGTCAATAAATTAAATCCACTTAAATATAATCTGATGTTTTGTATACCTGATTTCTGTGTTAAACTTTTAGGAATATTATATCCTAAAGTGACATTTCTAAGCCTAATAAAATCGGACTCTTGCAAAAATCTTGTTGAATGACCTGCACCATTTGTATATCCTAATCTAGCTTGAGGCACATCTGTGATATCTCCAGGTTTTTGCCATCTATTTAATTGATCTACTGTCTGATTATCAAACCAAGAAGCACTTGTAGATTGAAAACGACCTGCTCCATTATAAATACTTGCACCCCATTCTCCTTGTAAAGTGAAATTTAAATCAAATTTCTTATACGTTAATGTATTAGTTAACCCTCCTACTAATGTAGGGAAAGGGTTACCTGTAACAATTCTACTTGCCAAATTCGGGTCATTTGTGGTAGATTTATCTAACACACCATTAGTATCTGTATTTTTATAATACAAAGCATCTCCATTAGTAGAATCAACTCCTGCATATTCTATTAAATAAAATGCATTAATTACTTCTCCTTCTCTTAAAATATTTTGCCCTGCTATAATGTCATTTTTATTAGGTAGAGATTTTATTTTATTATTATTCTGTCCTAAATTTAAATTAGTTGACCAACTAAAATTTTCTGTTTGAATATTCTTAGTCTGTAAGGTAAATTCTAAACCTTTGTTTGTTATTTCTCCAATATTTTTATTTATTCCTCCTGGCAATCCCAAAACATCTGGTACACCAGAACTTCCTGGTAATGGCACATTTAGTAATAAATCATCTGTATTTTTTTCATAATATGCAACTTCCCCAGATATTCTTCCATCTAAAAAACCAAACTCTAATGCAACATCAGTTTGTTCTGAAGACTCCCAACTTAATTCTTTATTAGAAGGTTGTGTTGGCGCTAAACCTGGCTTTTGATTATATGATACTCCTTGAAAAAGTCCTCTTGATGGAAAGTTTCCAATTTCTGCATTTCCAACTCTACCCCAACTTGCTCTTAATTTTAAAAATGACACAATATCATTATTAGCTAAAAAATCTTCATTAGAAACAATCCAACCAGCAGAAACCGCGGGGAAAGTTCCAAATCTACTATCCTTACCAAACCTAGAAGAACCATCTCTTCTTATACTTGCTTTTAAGAAATATCGATCTTTTAACGAAAAAGTTGCTCTTAAGAAATATCCAACAAAAGAATAGGCTGTTAAACTACCTTGACCTACAGTAATTTCTGCCGCACTATTAATTGTTTGAAAATCATCTGTTGGGAATTGAGTTCCAGTAACACTACTAAAACGCCTTCTACTTTTTGTTAATTCCATTCCTCCTACAACACTTAAATCATTATCAACACCAAATTCTTTATTAAAAGTAAAATAGTTACTATAGATAAAGTTCTCTGTTAAAACATCAGAAGCAAAAGCTTGTCCATTTGTTGATTGGAATGGTGCTAATCTACCAGTAAAACTATTTTCAGTTTGATCATATAAATCATATGCTAAATCAGAATTAAAAGATAATTCTGGTAGAATTTCTAGTTTTCCAAATACTTTACCTGTCACTCTTCTAATTTTTGTATTAAAAAATGAGTGTTTATCTTGTAATAGGAAATTTGCATACACAGTTCCTGCAAATGGCTCTCCATCTACAAATGCCGGAGATATTGGCGATTGTGCAATTGCTTGTAATGGTGTAACAAATGCATTATCATTAGCAATTCTATCAATATTTGTTATTGAGAATGACATATTCATTCCTGTAGATAACCTTTTAGAAAGTTGATGTTTAATGTTTAAACGAGCATTTACTCTATTTAATTCATTACCTCTTACTATACCTTTAGTATCATTGTATGCTCCAGAGAAAAAATAAGTAGTTTTTGCATTACCTCCAGATAATGAAAAATCATAGTCTCTAGTATGTCCTTTAACCAACGCTAGACTTTCCCAATCTGTGTCGTAGGTTCTTTCTTTCCATGTTCCATTAGAATACCTATCAAACCTGCCTTCAACAAAACCTGGTCCAGGCCAACCACCAAAAGCCAAGCCATTTGCAGCTGCTTCTGTAAACAATTCTATATATTGATCTGCATTTAACCAATCTCTACTACCTGCTGGAGAACTAAAACCATTAGATAAATTAACATTAAGTTTTGCTTTTCCAGATTTACCCTGTTTAGTTGTAATTATTACAACACCATTTGCACCTCTTGCTCCATAAATTGCTGCAGATGATGCATCTTTTAAAATATCTATAGATTCAATTTCATTTGGACTTAAAGTTAATAATGGATTTGTTGGTGCACCATTATTAGATTCATCGTCACTAATTAAAGGAATACCATCTAGCACAAATAAAGGATTTGTACCTGCAGAAATACTTGATTGACCTCTAATTCTAAAATTAAGCCCTCCTTCTACTTTACCATTAGTTTGATTCACTTGTACACCTGCAGCTTTACCAGAAATTGTGTTAAAAACATTGGGTGTAGGAATGCCATCAATATCTTTAGAACTTAATTTAACTACATTATCGGTTAATTTTCTTTTGCTTTGTGTACCATATCCTACAACAACAATTTCGTCTAGAACTGTATTATTTTCAGTCATTGAAACATTAATACTACTTGATAACCCTACAGTTCTTTCTACGGTATTAAAACTTAGATATCTAAAAACAAGGATATCGCCATTTTTTGCGTTGATCTGATATTTTCCATCAAAATCTGTTTCTGTTCCTTGATTAGTACCTTTAATTAGTACACTAACACCAGGTAAAGGTTCTGACTTATCTGTTACGGTTCCAGATATAGTCTTTTCTTGCGCTAATACTGATGCATTTATAAACAAAATCATCAGTAATAGAAAAAATTTTACTTTCATAAATTACTTTTTTAATTAAACATTTGAATTAAGTTGTGTAATTGAATAAAAGCTGGCATTATAAAAAACGCCTTATGAATGAAGTCAAAGTTTAATGGAATATAAAGTGAATTAAAATAATAACCAGCTTAATTGATTCAAATACAATTCAAATCAACCGCTTTAATTAGTTTATAGGGTTAAATCCCATAATAACTACCTTTTCCGATAAATATTTACTTAATTTTTACGCTCTAGAAAGCCTTAGATTGTCAAGGTTTTTTAAGTAGTTACTTGGAGTCGTGTTTTTCTCAGCTTTAAAAGCTTTATTAAAAGTTACTTTGTTATTAAATCCTACATCGTAGGCAACATCAATAATATTTAGATTATTATTATAATCATTTTTTAATATTTCAATGGCTTCATTAACTCTATACTTATTAATTAAATTAAAATAATTAACATGAAAATGCTCATTAATAACTTGCGAGATATTATGTCTTGTAGTTCCCAATTTCTCTGCTAATAATTCTAAGTTTAAATTACTTTGCCTAAAAACCTTTTCTTCTTCCAACAATCTTATTAATTCTTCTTTTAATTCATTAGAAAAAGTTGTTGTTAATCCTGATTTTTTATACTTAGTAATCGTAAAATTATTAAAAAGATATTTTTTGCTAAATACTTTTGGCTGAACATACGCGGTATACCCAACATATAAAATAATGAAAGACATGGCAAAAATCTGAGGATAAATTAACGTATTAGAGGTAACAATCTTCATTAAAGCAGCACCATAAATAATGTAAAATAGCACATATAAGAAGTTAAGACTCATCATATTTCTTTGCCAGTTCAATATATTCTGATGAGGTTTTTGTTCTTTACTTTTTACTTTTCTATATACTTTAAATATTAAAAAAGCATAACCAATTAATGAAATACATTTTAAAATAACTACAGAAATTAAAGTAGTATGTAACACTTCATCTCTATTATAAAGTAAGTGTAATTTTTCGCTACCTGGCAATAAGTAGATTGGTAAGAAATATAAAAACAATAGCAAAGAAGGTATTAAATGCAAACCATCTATCAGTCTAAATTTGTGCTTTCTAGATATTCTTATAAAGTAAAAATATAATAGTGGCCCATATAAAAAAGAAAAAGAAGTAGATATATATAGTGTGTGGGGGAAATTAAAACTATAATTTGATAAGAACAAACATAGATGAATAATAAAAATAGAGTGAAATAATACAAAAACACTAATTAATAGGTTTCCAATTACATCTCCTTTCTTTCTAAGATTTATGAGCACTGACAAAAACAATCCTATTAAACCTGTTGAGAAGAAAAACAAAATCCAACCATTAATTCCTGGCTTATATTTTTTTTCTAAGTTGATATACCCTTCTGAAGATTTTATATTTTTTAAATTACTTTCTTCTAAGATTGAAACATCATAATATTGCTTTATATATTTTTCTAAATAAAATAATGATTCAGTTTTATTATTTAAAAGCGCATAAGAGATTGAAATGTTTTTTAATTCGTTTTCGGTATAGTTTTTAGAACTATTCTCTTTTTGCCATTTTATAATGGAAGCTGCTTTTTTTAAATTAGGATTATCAATAAATAAACTATCTGTAGCTATTGGATTACGTTCTTCAAAATTGAAGGCATAAAAATTCTTACTGTTAAAAAAACAGCATATTAATAAAAATAGTAAGGAAACTTTAATTGACTTCATAAGCTTGGTTAAACTTAAATTCCAATTACTAATTTACGTTATTTTTTGTTAAAATAGCGTTAACTAGGTATCTCCCGATAATAGTTTACTCTTATTTAAGTGAATTTTAACTTAATTATGTTAATTATTTTAACGATTATCTTGAAGTGCAAAAACTTGTTTTAACAATGCAGTGTTACGTAAACCTACTTTCTGTCTAATCCCTTTTTCTTCTACTTCTATCATAGTAAAAACACCTTTTAATGCTTGGGTAGTTACATAATCAGTTAAGTCTGGATTTACTTTATTTACAAAAGGTATGCGATTATATTTATTAATTAAATCAGACCAAATTTTATCTGCTCCTACTTTACCAAAAGAATTCTTAATTACTGGATTAAACTTATTGTATAAAGCTGAATTAGTTTTTGACAATAAATAAGAAGTAGCAGCATTTTGTTCTCCTAATAATATATTTTTAGCATCAGCAAACGTAATATCTTTTACCGCATTTACAAAAATTGGTGTCGCCGTTTTTACCGCATCTTCTGCTGCTCTGTTCAATGCTTTAATACCTTCATTAGCAACAGAACCCAATCCAATTTTACGTAAACCATCGTTTACAGCTTGTAATTCTTTAGGCAATAAGATTTTTACTAATTCATTTTTGTAAAAACCATCCGCTGCGGTTAATTTAGAAACCTGATTTTTAATTCCATTATCTAATGCTTGACGCAATCCATTACCAATTTGTGCCTGACTTAATACACCACTTTGTGATACTGTATTTACCACTTTTTGTAATTCAGCACATCCAGAAAATGTAATTGCCACTGCTAAAACTAAAATTCTTTTTATCATTATTTACTTATTAATTATTAAAACTATCTGTTTTTTTATCGTATCCATACGGACAATGCTTACATCCACTTTTACAGCAATGCCCTCTTTTTAGGTGGTATTTTTCTGTAAAGACCTTGTAACCATCATCATTAAGATAATAATCACCATCCTCTAATTCAATCCGCGGTTTAAACATACTACAAATATCATAAAAAAAGAAACGTCAAACTAAACTAGTATGAGTTGTTTGACGTTTCCAATCTGATTTTAATAAATCAACAATTAATCTTTATGTTTTTCTGGTGGATATTTCTTCATAATCTCACCAACAAATTGTTTTATTCTTATTTCTTTTTTCTCTGCGCTTCTCATTAATAAAGCACCGGTACCAATACCTTGCCATACAAGTTGTTTCTTTTCTTTATCAATTAAATCGATAAATAAAGTTCCTTCTGTGTATTGAGAAACATTAACATTATTATTCATTCCGTTCCACATCCATGGATTCCATCCCCAGCCAAAACCATATCCAAAATTATTTTGCCTGACATTTACTCTATCTCTCGATTTTGTAAAAATATTTACCAAAATATCTGGATTTTCAGATTTTTGCAATCCTTTTGCAATTAATTCCGATTCAACTGCACGCATTACTCTACGTTTATCTAAATCAGAAATTTTTGCTTTATCAATGCCTTTTTTATAAAAAGCGAATGTTTTATGTTTTGTAAAATCTGCTTTGGTATCATAATCTGTAGCAACTTTTACAGTACTACAAGAAGCTACCAACAAACTTAGTATGGGTAAAAAAAGTAAATGTTTACGTTTCATTTCTTTGGATTTTAATTATTGTTAAACAATGCATCATCCACAATATTAGGTAGCGTAACCTTTAATTTTTTCTCTGTTTCCATTGCGCGTTTAATTGCAAAAACAGCTTCATTATTTCTTGCCCAACTACGCCTTGCTATTCCGTTATTAACATCCCAGAAAAGCATTGATTTTAATCGCTTTGATGCCTGCTTAGAACCATCAAGAAGCATGCCAAAACCACCATTTATCACTTCTCCCCAGCCTACTCCACCTCCATTATGAATAGAAACCCAAGTAGCTCCTCTAAAACTATCACCAATCACATTTTGGATCGCCATATCAGCTGTAAACCTAGAACCATCATAGATATTTGATGTTTCTCTATATGGTGAATCTGTACCAGAAACATCATGATGATCTCTTCCTAACACAACAGCACCAATCTCACCTTTTTTAATCGCTTTATTAAACGCTTTTGCAATTTTCATTCGTCCTTCAGCATCAGCATATAAAATACGTGCTTGTGATCCAACTACTAATTTATTCTCTTGTGCACCTTGTATCCATTTGATATTATCAGCCATTTGTTGCTGAATTTCAATCGGTGAATTTTCTTTTATCTTTTCTAACACGTTACAAGCAATCGCATCAGTTATTGCTAAATCTTCTGGTTTTCCAGAAGTGCAAACCCATCTAAAAGGTCCAAAACCATAATCGAAACACATAGGTCCCATAATATCCTGAACATAACTAGGATATTTAAATTCTCTTCCAATTGTAGGATTCGGATTCATAACATCTGCTCCTGCCCTACTTGCTTCTAATAAAAAAGCATTTCCATAATCGAAAAAGTAAGTCCCTTTTTCTGTATGTTTATTTATTGCTTTCGCATGTCTTCTTAACGTTTCTTGTACTTTTTCTTTAAAAAGTTCTGGTTGATTCGCCATCATTTCGTTGGCAGCTTCAAAAGAAATATCAGCAGGATAATAACCTCCTGCCCAAGGATTGTGCAAAGAAGTTTGGTCTGATCCTAAATCGATATGAATATTTTCTACATCAAACTTTTCCCAGACATCAACAATATTACCTAAATAAGCGATTGAAACTCTTTCTTTAATTGACTTTGCTTTTTTTACGCGAGCAACTAATTCGTCTAAATCAGTGATTTTTTCATCAATCCAACCTTGGTCTAAACGAACTTGAGTAATTTTTGGGTTTACCTCTGCACAAACAGTAATACAACCAGCAATATTACCAGCTTTGGGTTGTGCACCAGACATTCCGCCTAAACCAGAAGTAACAAAAAGATTTCCTTTAGGTTCTTTTTTTATTTTTCTAAATCCATTTAACACAGTAATTGTTGTTCCATGCACAATTCCCTGAGGACCAATATACATGTAACTTCCTGCCGTCATTTGTCCATATTGGGTAACCCCTAATGCATTAAATTTCTCCCAATCATCTGGTTTGGAATAATTAGGAATCATCATTCCATTAGTAACCACAACTCTTGGCGCATTTTTATTAGAAGGGAATAACCCCATTGGATGACCAGAATACATTGTTAATGTTTGTTTATCAGTCATTTCTGATAAATATTTCATAGTCAATAAATATTGTGCCCAATTAGAAAAAACAGCACCATTTCCACCATAAGTAATTAATTCATGAGGATGTTGTGCCACAGCATAATCCAAATTATTCTGAATCATGAGCATGATAGACTTTGCTTGCTCAGACTTACCTGGGTATTCAGAAATATCTCTTGCAAACATTTTATAATCTGGTCTAAATCTGTACATATAGATTCGACCATATTTTTCTAATTCTTCAGTAAATTCTGATAATAACACTTGATGATGTTCTTTATCAAAATAACGCAACGCGTTTTTTAATGCTAATTTCTTCTCTTCAGAAGTTAAAATATCTTTTCTTTTCGGCGCATGATTAATTTCTAAATCATACTTTTTTATAGCGGGTAAAACTGTTGGAATTCCTTCTTGTATTTGTTCTTTAAATGTCATTTTATTAAATTTTAATTTTATTAAATTAAAAACTGATTAAAAAATCACTATCAATGACAAAAACTATGGATAGCGGATATCTGCTCTGTGATATTGAGCTTCAATCCTTTTTTTATATTTTAATGTTATAAAATCCATTTTAATGAAGTTTCTACAAATATATTTAAATTGGACTGATATTTGTCTATTTTTATACTGATGATATTTATTTCTAAATTTATGGTTCCAAAAGGATTTACTGGAATCACAATTTTCCCTTTTATCTTTTTAAAACGAAAAGATTTAAAAGAAGATATAATTCTAATCAACCATGAAAAAATTCATTTAAAACAACAACTCGAATTATTAATCATCTTCTTTTATCTTTTTTACGGAATCGAATGGATTATAAAATATATGAAATATCAAAACGGATATATTGCGTATAAAAATTTAAGTTTTGAAAGAGAAGCGTATCAACATGAAAAAAATCTCGAATATGTTAAAAAAAGAAAAACTTGGGCATTTTTTTCTTATTTATAATTATCAGTAAAATCGTTTTTTTATTGATAATTTCGTAAATTGCAACCTCAAAACACTTGATTTATTACGAATGAAACAAATTCAACCTTATAAACCTACACATAAAGTTCGTATTGTAACAGCAGCTTCATTATTTGACGGACACGATGCAGCCATCAATATTATGCGAAGAATTATACAATCTACAGGTGTAGAAGTCATTCATTTAGGACATGATAGATCTGTTGAAGAAGTGGTAAACTGTGCCATTCAAGAAGATGTAAATGCTATTGCAATGACATCTTATCAAGGTGGTCATAATGAGTATTTTAAATACATGTATGATTTGTTGCAAGAAAAAGGTGCAGGTCATATCAAAATTTTTGGCGGAGGTGGCGGTGTAATTCTTCCTGAAGAGATTAAAGAATTAATGGAATATGGAATTACAAGAATTTATTCTCCAGATGATGGTCGTGAATTGGGTTTACAAGGAATGATAAATGATTTGGTTAAAAAATCAGACTTCAAAAGCCCATCCTTAATCCTTCCCAAAGGGATGGAAATAGCAGACTTTTTAAAAGAAAAAAATACAAATACAATAGCAAGATTAATTTCTTTTGCAGAAAATCAACATACAGAATTCGATAGGCTTTTTTCCCATTTGGGAAAATTAAAAGGGGCTTCCACCCCAGTTCTCGGAATTACAGGAACTGGTGGCGCAGGAAAATCTTCTTTAGTTGATGAATTAGTTCGTCGTTTTTTAATTGATTTTCCTGATAAAACAATAGGCTTAATTTCTGTTGATCCATCAAAAAGAAAAACGGGTGGCGCACTTTTAGGAGATAGAATTAGAATGAATGCAATCAATAATTCTCGAGTTTATATGCGTTCATTAGCAACACGTCAATCTAATTTAGCATTGTCTAAATATGTGAATGAAGCTATCGAAGTTTTAAAAGCTGCCGAGTTTGATTTGATCATTTTAGAGACTTCTGGAATTGGGCAATCAGATACCGAAATTATTGAACATTCAGATACTTCTTTATATGTGATGACTCCAGAATTTGGTGCTGCAACTCAGTTAGAGAAGATTGACATGCTAGATTTTGCAGATTTAGTAGCCATTAATAAATTTGATAAACGTGGTGCTTTAGATGCGATACGTGATGTAAAAAAACAATACATGCGTAACAATAATTTATGGGATGTTCATATGGATGACATGCCTGTTTTTGGAACTATTGCTTCACAATTTAACGACCCAGGAATGAATACGTTATACAAACGTATTATGGATAAACTGGTTGAAAAGACTGGCACAGATTTAAAATCGAATATAGAAATTACCAAAAAAATGTCTGAAAAGATATTTGTAATTCCACCTAAACGTGTTCGTTATTTATCAGAGATAGCTGATTCTAATAGGAATTATGATGAAAAAGTTGATAAGCAAGTTATCATTGCTCAAAAATTGTATGGTATTTATCAGACAATATTATCGTTAACAGATGTCACTTCGAGCACAGTCGAGAAGTCTTTTTTAACAAAAACTGGTTTAAATACTGATGAGATTCTGTCTTTCGACTGTGCTCAAGATGACAAAGAGTTTTTGAAGCTTTTATTAGCTCAATTTGAAAAGGTAAAACTAAATCTTGATCCCTATAATTGGGAAATCATTTTAAACTGGAATGAAAAAGTTCAGAAATATAAAAATCTAATTTATTCGTTTAAAGTTCGTGATAAAGAAATTAATATAGAAACGCATAGTGAGTCTTTATCGCACACCAAAATACCAAAAGTAAGCTTGCCAAAATATAAAGCTTGGGGAGATTTATTACGTTGGAATTTACAAGAAAATGTTCCTGGAGAATTCCCTTATACTGCTGGATTATATCCGTTTAAAAGAACTGGTGAAGATCCAACTCGTATGTTTGCTGGCGAAGGTGGTCCAGAAAGAACTAACAGACGTTTTCATTATGTGAGTTTAGGAATGGATGCTAAAAGACTTTCTACAGCTTTTGATTCTGTTACTTTATACGGAAACGATCCTGGTCATAGACCAGATATTTACGGTAAAATTGGGAATGCAGGCGTTTCAATTTGCTGTTTAGATGATGCTAAAAAATTATATTCTGGCTTCGATTTGAGTCACCAAATGACATCAGTTTCTATGACGATTAACGGTCCAGCACCAATGCTATTGGGATTCTTTATGAATGCGGCAATCGATCAAAATTGTGAGAAATACATCAAAGAACATCAACTTGAAAAAAATGTTGAAGAAAAATTCAAAGAAGTTTATGATTATAAAGGATTAGAAAGACCAATATATCAAGGGAAATTACCAGAAGGAAATAATGGTTTAGGGTTACTTCTTTTAGGTTTAACTGGTGATTTAGTATTACCATCAGAAGTATATCAACAAATAAAAAAAGATACGTTAGCGCAAGTTAGAGGAACGGTTCAAGCTGATATTTTAAAAGAAGATCAAGCACAAAACACCTGTATTTTTTCAACTGAATTTGCCTTACGTTTAATGGGTGATGTTCAGGAATATTTCATTGAAAAACAAGTTCGTAATTTTTATTCAGTTTCTATTTCTGGCTATCATATTGCAGAAGCTGGCGCAAATCCTATAACTCAATTAGCACTGACTTTATCTAATGGTTTTACTTATGTAGAATATTATTTAAGTCGAGGAATGGACATTAATAAATTTGGTCCAAACTTATCATTTTTCTTCTCAAACGGAATTGATCCAGAATATGCTGTTATAGGTAGAGTTGCTCGTAAAATTTGGGCAAAAGCAATGAAACTTAAATATGGCGCTAATCCAAGAGCGCAAATGTTAAAGTATCATATTCAAACTTCTGGACGTTCTTTACACGCGCAAGAAATTGATTTTAACGACATTAGAACTACGCTTCAAGCTTTATATGCTATTTACGACAATTGCAATTCTTTACATACAAACGCTTACGATGAAGCGATAACAACACCTACAGAAGATTCTGTGAGAAGAGCAATGGCAATTCAGTTAATTATTAATAAAGAATTAGGATTGACAAAAAACGAAAATCCGATTCAAGGTGCTTATATTATTGAAGAATTAACTGATTTAGTAGAAGCTGCTGTTTTAGAAGAATTTGATAGAATTACCGAACGTGGTGGTGTTTTAGGAGCGATGGAAACGATGTATCAGCGTTCTAAAATTCAGGAAGAAAGTTTGTATTATGAGACGCTAAAACATAATGGTGATTTCCCAATTATTGGAGTGAACACTTTTTTGAGTTCTAAAGGATCGCCAACAGTTCAACCTGCTGAAGTTATTAGAGCTACTGAAGATGAAAAGAAATTTCAAATTAATACAAAAGAAAGTCTTAATAAAGCAAATCCTACTAAAGTTGTTGAGCAAATTGCAATTTTACAAGAAGCAGCAATTCAGAATGAAAATTTATTTGACAAACTTATGGAAGCTACAAAAGTTTGTTCTTTAGGTCAAATTACTGAAGCTTTATTTAAAGTTGGTGGACAATATAGAAGGAATATGTAGAAGGTAATGCCTTCAGATAATTATTAAAATCATTATCTTTAAATAAAAATTAAAAAGTACATGAAATTATTAGGAATAGGCTCAAGAATTGAGCATTCAGAATTTGGTTCTGGTGTTGTAACTAATGTTACAAGTAAACATTATTGGGTAACATTTATTAAAAATGGATTAGAAACAATTGATATCGAAAGTGAATTTGAAGTGATTGATGCTGTTGAAGATGAAGTTGATACTGTTAGTTTTTACGAAGTTGAAAAATCTTTAAAAGACATTTTGCAAAAATGGTCTGATGTTACAGAGATTGCTCCTATTGCAGATAGATGGAAAAAAGGAACACTTATTTTACGTCCACAAGATTCTAATTTATCAGAGAAAGAAATCCCTATCGATACTTTTTTCCATAAAATTGTGATGGTTAGAGATAGAATTAGAGTGATGGAACAAAAAATAAATTCAAGTAAAACGTTAGACGATCAAGATAAAATTGATTTACAACAGTACATTACTAGAATCTATGGAAGCTTAACCACTTTTAATGTATTATTTAAATTGAAGTCTGATAATTTTGTAGGTGTTAGAACAAAATAAATTTACAGCTAACACTTAATTTTAATAAGAAAATCCGCACATATTTTGTGTGGATTTTTTTATTTCAAAAAAATAAATATAATTTCTTGTAATATTTTTAATTTGAAGAATACTAAACAATAAAAACAATTTGAGTAACGATTTTTACACATCATCAATTTTACCATATTCAGGTATTATAATTAAAATCTGCAGAGCCTATACAGATACTCAAGAAGATTTTGAAGATTTTTATCAAGAGGTTTGCTTACAAATTTGGAAAAGTAGAAATGCTTTTCAAGAAAAATCTAAATGGAGTACATGGATATATAGAATTACATTAAATATTTGTTTAACACTTTCTAAGAAAAAGAATAGAAAAATTAAAAGAGAAGAACTTATTAAAGAAAAATCTGAATCTAATCTAGCTTTTGAGAATGAAAACTTAAATTTATTGTATGAAGCAATTAAAAAATTATCTAATGTTGACAGAGCTATAATTTTATTGCACTTAGAAGAAAATCCTTATCAAGAAATAGCAAATATATTAGGAACAAGCTCTAATAACATTGCTGTTCGAATTAATAGAATAAAAAAACAATTAAAAATAATATTAGATGGAAAAATCAATTGAAAAAATTTGGAATGAATCCTTTATTAAAGAAGACTCATTAGTAATACCAAAAGTAAATGATTTATATAACCAAAAATCAAAATCAATAATTGATAAAATAAAACGAACTTATGAAATTGACAATAAAAGCTTACTACCTTTAGCACTTGTTTTTGCAATCGTAATGTCTGTATTTTCTAATGCCATTATAGGAATATATGCTTCTTTTTTAATGGTTCTTTTATATTTTTATAATAGAAATCTTTTAAATAATTTTAATAATATAGATATAAAGTCAGATAATCTCACTTATTTAAAAAACTATAAAAATGTTATCAATTCAATCACAAAATCTTCAAAAAAACTTGTAGTATTTATTATTCCAATAGCTATATTATCAATTTTTGTTATTACTTTTTATGTGAAAGAAAAAAGTTTTTTAAATAAGTTTATATCAAATGAAACTAAATTTATTGAAATATTAGGTATTGGTTCATTAATTGTATTAATAACTTCAATAATAGCATTTACTGTATTTAGTATATCAACAAAAGTTTTGTATGCAACACATTTAAACAAATTAGATATGATTATTAGTGAAATTGAAACATTAAAAAAATAATTTCATAAAAAAACTGCATCTTTTTCGTAATTTGTTAGTCTATTATATGAATTTTAAAACGATAAATTATGAAACATAAAAACGAATGCACTTGTAATTGTCAACAATGTAAAGACGGACAGTGTGCAAATTGTACTTGTGAAAGTTGTTCTTGTAACAATTGTAATTGTTAAATTAAATGACAACAAAACAAGTTTGGACACAGTATTCTGAAGATCTAAAAAGATTTATCATCAGCAAAGTGAAAAATATTGCTATTGCTGATGATATTTTGCAGGATACTTTTCTTAAGATTCATACTAATCTTCATAAATTACAAGATATCAAAAAATTGAAACCATGGTGTTTTACTATTGCTAGGAACTCAATTTTAGACTATTGGAAAACTACAAATCAAACATTCGAAATAGCAAATTTTGAGTCTGAAACAGAAATTACAGAAAACGTTCATACGGAAAAAGATTGTTTACGTGGTATCTTAAAAAACTTACCAAAAAAATACAGAGACCCTTTATTTTTATCAGATATAAAAGGATTAAAACAACAAGAAGTAGCAATTCAACTAAAACAAACTTTACCAACTACAAAATCTCAAATTCAACGCGCTCGTAAATTAATAGCAAAAGGGTTTATGGATTGTTGTGGGTTTGTAATGAATTCTGACGGAAACCTAATTGGTGAAATTCAAGAAAAAGAAGATTGTAAAATTTGTAGTTAATGTACTTCTTTTTTTTATTTATATTAGATGAAATTTTACCTCAACTTAAATTTCAACGAAATGATAGATCTTAAAAAAGAAGATATTAGCCAAGAAGTATTCGATTTATACGATGATTATGCTCATAATAAACTTACAAGAAAAGAATTTTTAGCCAAACTATCTTTATATGCAGTAGGTGCAATTACTTTACCCGCTCTTTTAAGCTTTGTTTCTCCAAATTATATCGATTCTATTACTGTTCAAGATGATGACCCTCGATTAAATTCGCAAATGATTACTTATGATTCTCCAAAAGGTGGATTAAAAATTGATGGTTTATTGTCATTACCAAAAGGCGCAAAAGGAAAGTTACCGGGAGTTATTGTAGTACACGAAAACAGAGGGTTAAACCCTTATATAAAAGACGTTGGTAAAAGAGCCGCTTTAGAGGGTTTTATTTCTTTAGCACCAGATGCATTAACACCATTAGGAGGCTATCCTGGAAATGATGACGAAGGAAGAACAATGCAAAGAAAAAGAGATCGTTTAGAAATGCTCGAAGATTTTATTGCTGCCTATAATTTTGTAAAAAACCATAAAAACTGTACTGGTAAAGTTGGTGTTGTAGGTTTTTGTTTTGGTGGTTGGATTTCGAATATGATGGCTGTTCAAGTAGCTGATTTAGGTGCAGCTGTTCCTTACTATGGAAGGCAACCTTCAGATGAAATGGCAGCTCAAATTAAATCACCTTTATTATTACAATATGGTGAATTAGATAAAAGAGTTAATAAAGGTTGGCCAGCTTTCGAAAAAGTCTTAAAGACAAATAAAATTGAACATACAGCACATTTTTACCCAAATGCAAACCATGGATTTCACAACAATACAACTCCGCGTTTTGACAAAGAATCTGCAGATTTATCTTGGAAAAGAACAATTGATTTTTTTAACACCCATTTAAAAAGTTAGAATAGTATTTATTGGGACTAAAAACAAATTACCTTCTTCTTTTTTTAGATTTTGATCTTGTTGCTTTCTTTTTCCTTCGATTAAAAGGGACAGCATCATCAAACGTATTTTTTGTTTCTTTTGCTTTTTTATTCTTTTTCCAAGAATCGTTCCCTGGTAATAACACTTTTAATAAATCTTGTCTACCAACTTTATTCAAGGTGTTTCTAATCCAATCTTTATTTTCTTTTTTATACCAAAAGAAAAACTTGTGTTGATCTTCTTTCTCCTTTTTAGTCTTAGGAGTTTTAGTCGGTTTCATTGTATACGGATGAAATCCAGAATAATAGATAACCGTAGCAACTGTCATTGGTGTTGGCGTAAAACCTTGAACTTGTTCTAACTGAAACCCCATATTCTTAGTTTCTGCAGCCAAGTTTGCCATATCCTCAACCTCACTTGCTGGGTGACTAGAAATAAAATACGGAATCAATTGTAAGTTCAACTTTTTCTTGATATTTATCCTATCAAAACGCTCTTTAAACTTATGGAAATACGTAAAAGAAGGTTTACGCATCAACTTTAAAACAGGATCTGAAGTATGTTCTGGCGCTACTTTTAATCGACCAGAAACATGTTTCGTCATTACCTCTTCTGTATACGCATCCAACTCTTTTGGATCTGCATTTTTATTGAATTCTGGAACTAACATATCATGTCGAATTCCACTTCCAATAAATGATTTTTTAATCTTTGGGTGTTTATCTACAGCCTGATATAATTCAGTTAACGGCTTATGAGACGTATCTAAATTAGAACAAATCACTGGTGAAATACAACTTGGCGCAACACATTTGTCACAGATAGATTGTACTTTCCCTTTCATCTGATACATGTTTGCAGAAGGCCCACCAATATCAGATAAATAGCCTTTAAAATCTGGCATATTTGCCACTTTATCCACTTCTTTTAAAACTGATTCTTGACTCCTACTAGCAATAAATTTTCCTTGATGTGCTGATATTGTACAAAAACTACATCCACCAAAACATCCTCTGTGAATATTGATAGAAAACTTTATCATTTCAAACGCAGGTATAGGACCACGTTTGTTATATTTTGGATGTGGTAGTCGTGTATAAGGCAAATCAAAAGAACCATCAATTTCGGTTGAAGTCATTGTTGGAAAAGGTGGATTAATAACCAACGTCTTCTCTCCTACTTCTTGAAAAATACGTCTTGCTTTTAATTTATTTGATTCTTGCTCAATTGTTTTAAAATTGGAAGCAAATGTTTTTTTATCTTTTAAACAAGCTTCATGAGAATTGATAGTAACATCTTCCCAATCATTAATTACAGGAATTTTTTCTTCTTTCTGATTGATTAAAACCGCTGTTTGTTTGATGTTTTTTAAACTAGAAAATGGAACGCCTTTTTGTAATAATTCTACAATTTCTCGTAAGGGTTGTTCCCCCATTCCATAGACCAACATATCTGCTTTAGAAGTTTCTAAAATAGTTGGTAATAGTTTATCAGACCAGTAATCATAATGAGTTACACGTCTTAGCGAAGCTTCTATTCCACCAATTAAAACAGGTACATCTGGGAATTTTTCTTTTAATATTTTTGAATACACAGATGTTGCATAATCTGGTCTAAACCCTTTATCTCCATTTGGTGTATAAGCATCTTTATCTCTTCGTTTTTTACTGGCTGTGTAATTAGAAACCATTGGATCCATACAGCCTCCAGTTGCTCCAAAAAACAAACGAGGTTTTCCTAATTTTTCAAAATCTTGGAGATTATCGGTAACACTGGGTTGCGGAACAATAGCAACTCGTAAACCATAACTTTCTAAAATTCGCCCAATTACTGCTGGACCAAAAGATGGGTGATCTACATACGCATCACCACTAAAAAGGATAACATCTAATTGTTCCCAACCACGAATTTTAACTTCTTTGTTTGTAGTTGGTAACCAATCTGTTAATTGATGTCTTTTAGTTTCCTGCATATTTTGCAAAAATACAAGAATTTTACTTGAAGTTTTTATTTAATTCTTAATACCTGGCTGTAATAACTTCCAATTGGTTTTAGCTTTCTCTTTATCTACCATTTTCTTAACATCAGAAAGTAATCTTTTAGCATCATAAATTACCCCATCTTTAATGGTATACTTAACTCCTCCTGCTCTTATCACTTTATTATCTTCCGTTAATTTAATTGCTCCTGTACCATATAAAACCTTCAAATTTACTAATGGGTTTTCATCAACAATAACAAAATCCGCTAACTTTCCAATTTGAATTGAACCTATTTTATCATCCATTTTTAAAGCTTCTGCACCATTTAATGTTGCAGCTCTAATTACTTCTAGTGGATGAAAACCTGCTTCTCTTAATAATTCTAATTCTCTTATATAAGCAAATCCATATAACTGATAGATAAATCCAGAATCCGACCCTGTGGTTACTCTACCTCCTCTATTTTTATATTCATTAATAAATGTCATCCATAACTGAAAGTTCTTTTTCCAGGCAACTTCTTGTTCTGTCCCCCAAAAATGCCAATAACTACCATGACTTATTTTACTTGGCTCATAAAATTTCCAAAGAGATGGAAGTGTATAATCCTCGTGCCATTCTGCCCTTCTAGCTCTTTGTAAATCTCTACTTGCTTCGTAAATATTAAATGTTGGATCTAACGTGAAATCTAAGGACAATAATTCGTCCATTACTTTATTCCAATGTTTTGAATAAGGCTTTGCTGCTTGACTCCATAATTTTCCTGCTTCTTCAAAACGATGTTGTTCATTTTGATAATTATAATCTAAAGGATAATCTTGCACGGTTTTATCATCAAATAAAGCCTCTGGCAAACCATACCAATGTTCCATTGTAGTTAAACCTGCTCTAGCTGAATGTAAAACATTCCATCTAGCTACACTTAATTGCGCATGATGACAAGCTGAACCTAAACCAAGCTTTCTGTTTTCATCTAAAGCAGCTGCCATTATTTCTGGCTCTGCACCAAAAAACTTAATTCCATCTGAGCCTTTACTCGCATTTGCTCTCACCCATTTCCTTGCCTGTTCTGGAGTGCTAATCGGAATATCATTTAATGGATTAAATGATTTTGAAGTTTGACCAAAGCCTGTATAATTAAATATTCTTGGTGCAACGATTTTATTTTCTTTACTTAATTTTTTTAAATTAAGAGTAAAATCAACACCTCTTCCACTTGGTTCTCTAACTGTGGTGATTCCATGTGCCATCCAAAGTTTAAAAACATATTCTGGTTCTGCTCCTTGATGAACGCCACCTATATGGCCATGCATATCTACAAAACCTGGTAACAAATACATTCCAGCTGCATCTAATTCTTTTCCTCCTGATTTTAATTTTGGTCTTTTCTCTTCATTAATTTTTACCCCTGGATAACCAACAACTTGTATATTAACAATTTTATTATTTTCTACAACAATATCTATTGGGCCTCTTGGAGGTGATCCATCACCGTTTATAAGCGTTACTCCTCGTATGATTAATTGTTTAAAGGGACCTTCTCCTAAATATGAATCTTGAGCATGTATCGAACTCGCTATAAAAAGTAATATAGCAAAAACTATTTTTAAAAGTTTCATTAATCTGATTTTAAGTAATTAAACCTAAAAATAGTAATTAATTATTTGCAACCGTTAAATGCTGTTTATTAATTTTAAGTAATTGGATTTTATTCCTTTGATTCTCCATTTTATACACATAGGTTTTTTTATATTCTGTAGGCTTACCCCAATTATAATGTGCTGTTATTTTAAAAAATGTAGGTTCTGGTTTTTTATTTCCTTTATATTTTAAATTCACCAACCATTCTCCATTTTGAAGGTTATCAATGAAAAAGTATTTACTTGAATAACCAATTGCTTTTTCTTCTTTGATTAGTTCAGGATTTGCATCTAAACTATGGTCAAAAACATAAGATCTTAATTCTGGATTCACAAATTCTAATTCAAATTCTGCTTCCGAAGTATTCCACTCAAAAACCAATCTTGTATCATTTTTAAATTCATCAATATCCTTATTAACAGGTGTGAACTTTTGAGTTATTTTAGTCTGATTATCTCTTTGAAAATACAGCCACTCCATATCATTATAAATTAATTGACCAATACCTTCTTTACTAACATTATTCCCTTTTAATAAATAACCCATGTAAAGCTTCCAACTTTTATTATACAAATCATTTTCTAAATACGCATTACCCAAATCTCTTGTGGATTGAGCATATTTTGGTCTTAGTCTATAAATCTTTTCATATAATTTAATAGCTTCTTTTCTTTCATTTAAAACTTGATAATAGTAGGCTATCGATTTTAAAATTTCAGGGTTTTCATCATTCTTTATTGCAATTTCTTTAAATATTGAAACTCCAAGGTTTTGATCTTTAAAATGATTAATAAATTTAAGTGCTACATCAATATTATTTGAATAATTTTTAGCTTTATTTTTTAAATTTTGTGTATAGTAAACATATGCATCTTTCTTACTTTTAAACTTCTCTAAGAGATTTGCAAATATTGAATTATCACTTGAATTAGGATCAAAAATTTCTGCATCATCTCTATAAAATTCTTTATTAGTATATTTATCATTAATTTTATTTTGTGCTGCATTTTTTGGGTTAAAATTACCTGATTTAGTTTTTACAACTGCAACCCCACCAACACCTCTAGTTCCGTATTTATTTGTACCCGCTAAGGTTTTTAAAATACGTACACTTTTAATATTATTTAAATCAATTGGAGGTTCATCTTCAAAAATATAACCATCTACATCCCAAATAGCATAATAAGGTGTATTAATAGAAGTACTTTCTCTAATAATTAATTTTCCAGTAATAAAATCTTTCCTAACACCGGGCACTTTACCAACTAATGCATCAGTTATTGATGGATATATACTGTAGATATCTTCTCCATCTACAAAAGACATTGCAAAACCTGTTCTTTTTGGATCGATATTACCACGTGCAGTAACAAATTTTTTATTTGCTTTTTTAGCTTTAATAGTGGCTCTGCCTTTCGATTTTAAATTTATAGCTGTTACTTCGTCCAACTCATTTATTAATGGTGTTAGAGTAATGTTTAAAACTTTTGTATCATTCTCTATAACAACAGCTAAATTTTCGTAAGAAATATGACTAAAACGTAAGATATCTCCAGTATAGGTTTCTAATTTAAATTCTCCATTAGCATTAGAAAAAACACCAACAGCACTTCCTTCTACTCTAATATTTACATCTCTTATGGGTACATTGTTTGAAACTACTTTTCCTTCTATTATTATTCTTATAGTATTTTTTCTTTTTTGCCTTTTACTATTTTCATTAGAAATATTATTTTTGGCAACAAAAGCATCCTCTTTATAAAATTGTTGATTTTTATGTTTTTCTGCAACTTTCTCTTTTTCTGCTTTTAAATTTTCAAGGTTTCTTACCGTTTTTACAATAATCACTTTTTTAGCGCCAAATCTTGCAGATGCATTTTTTAATAGCCACATGTCCGTAACTTCAGAAACAGAAAATTGAGGTAATTGATTAGTATCATATTTAACTCCATCTATATCCCAAACTGGTTCTGAATCAGTCTCATGTAAACGAACTAAAAAAGGAAATTTATTCTCAGCTGCACACTTTAATGGATTTGCTCCTTTTGGAGCTGCATCACAGTAAGATGGTAGGTCTTTTCCTGATAAATAATCAACGTCAAAACCAGATCCTTTAAGATTTAATTTACCAGCTGAAGTACTTATTGTAGCTATTTCTTTTTGACCATACAATGCTACTTTATTTAATTGTTTCTTTTTACTAGTTACTATTACATTATCTAGTTGGTTAACTTTTGGAGATATCTTTATATTTAATACAGAAGTAATATCTTCAACAACTATTTGAACTGAATTAAACCCAACATAAGAATATTTTAAAATATCGCCTGTATTAACAGCTATTGTATAATGACCATTTTTATCTGTTTTTACTCCTAAATTTCTAGTTCTATTAACAACATGAACACCTTCTAATGCATTTTCTAAGTGTGAAACACTACCAGTAATATTTTTTAACCCTCCCTTAACTTTACTTGGTTTTTTTAAAACCAATGCATCTTCTTCATAATAATTTTGATTTTGATTCTGAGCAGTTACCTCAGCAATCTTGGCTTTTCTTACATCTGGATGATTTTTTGTTCTAATAATTATTAATGCCTCTTTTTTCATTACAAACATATGCTCCACTTCAGAAAAATCTATTGGCGGTGCTATTTTATAATAATCCCCATCATAATCTATAGTAGCTTCTATTAAATCTCCAAAAACAGTTCTAAACTTAAGAACATCTTCACCAAAATCATTTTTTTCTTTCCTTAAAGATAATCGACCATTAAGCACTTCTTCTAATGGGAGACCTGGTGCAAATACTTTCATGGCTTCATTATCAAAATAAGATACTGCTCCATAACTTTTAGCAACTTTCCCAAAACCAGAAATCTCCATTTTCATTGCCTTTTCTATTGGCGTTCTTTTAACTCTTTTTTTAGTTGCTACAGTTACTTCATCTAATTGACTAACTTTTGGGGATATTTTTATATTTAATACAGAAGTAATATCTTCAACAATTATCTGAACTGAATTAAACCCAACATAAGAATATTTTAAAATATCACCTGTATTAACTGCTATTCTATAACGACCATTTTCATCTGTTTTTACTCCTAAATTTCTAGTTCTATTAACAACATGAACACCTTCTAACGAATTTTCTAAGTGTGAAACACTACCAGTAATATTTTTTAACTCTCCTTTTACTTTACTTAGTTTTTTTATAGCCAATGCATCTTTTTCATAATAATATTGATTTTGGTTTTTAGCAGTTATTTCCGCTATCTTAGCTTTTCGTACATCTGGATGGTTCTTTGTTCTTATAATTACTAAATTTGCTTTTTTCATAACAAACATATGCTCTACTTCAGAAAACTCTATTGGTGGTGCTTGTGCAATTTTATAAAAAACACCATCATAATCCAAGTTTCTAACATTAAAAAACCTACTTGCTAATACTTGATCTAAAAATTGCGTGTTAAATACTTTCAAATCTTTATTATCATAATAAAATACGGCACCTGAACTTCTTCCTGGTTTAATTTTTCTCCCATCAAAACTAGTAAACTCCATAGTCATTGCTTTTTCTATGGGAGTTCTTTTATCTCTTTTTTTGGTTGTTACGACTACTTCATCTAACTCATTTCGTACTTGAGTCAACGTAATATTTAGCGTTTTAGTAACGTCTTCAATTTGAATAGTTACTTTTTTATACCCTACATAACTAAATTCTAAAACATCATTTGTTTTTGCTGAAATTTCATAATTTCCGTAAGTATTTGTTACTGTCCCTTTTAATGAATTCTTATTGAGAATAGTAACATTTGATACTATTTTTTCCCCATTTGAGATAGTTCCAGCAATTGTACGAAGTGAATTTTTTGTAGTTTGAGATTGTACAGACAATCCTAAAAACAACATAACCAATAATAAAGAAGTAGTTTTTTTCATAATATTTTTTTTTTAGAATACTGATTTAAAGATAGTTAAAATTTATCAAAAATCATTCCAGACTCTTAATCATTAATAATAAAATGTGGCACTTTTTCTAAATCCCAATCTATTACTAATCCACCTGCTAAACTTCTAGCAATTTCTGGTCCGTATAAATATTCGCATAAATATAATGCTGCTTCAAAAGATTTTGCGCCACCAGCTGAAGTAATATATTTTCCATCATGAACAAATAAAACTTCTTTTCTTATGTCTAAATCAGGAAACATGATTCTCATTTTATCAATATCTGAAGGAAAAGTAGTAGATACTTTACCATCTAAAATTCCTGCCTTTGCTAGCACAAAAGCACCATCACAATGAGAAGTAATATATTGCGCTTCTTTATCAACTTTTTGAACAAACGCTATTAATTTCTCATCTTCTAAATCTGTATCTAAATGATGTTCGGCACTTGGCACAACTAAAATATCAATCTTAGGTAACGAATCTTTTAAATAATTGAAATCAGGAAGAATTCTCATTCCTTCAAAAGAAGTTATTGCTTTATCTGTATTTGCAACCGTAAACACATTCATTGGTTTTATCCCTTTCCTAAAAATAGTATGCTGAAAAATATCATAAGGAGCTGTAAGTTCTGTATTATAGGTTCCATCCATTATTAAAAAAGCAACATTATACCGATCTTTTTTTAGTTTAGGAAACACCTTTTTTTCGCTTTGTTCTACATTTTCTTTATCAACTTTAGTCATGCAACTAGTTAAAAAAACGACCAAAAAAACATAAAATATATTTTTCATATTTAAATAATTTAGTATCTAAAAATACAATTCTTTCTACAATTAATTTAAGATAATTTTCTACAATTAATTATTTCGTACTTTTAATCACTTTTAAAAATATTAAATGAGTAAAAATCAATTTGACATCGTTATTATAGGAGCAGGATTATCTGGCATTGGAGCTGCTTGCCATTTACATAGAAAAAACAAAAACAAAACATACAAAATCTTAGAAGCAAGAACAGAAATTGGGGGTACTTGGAGTTTATTTAAATATCCAGGAATTCGTTCAGATTCTGATATGTACACATTTGGTTATTCTTTTAAAACTTGGGATGATGATAAATCTTTTGCACCTGCACCTTCAATCTTAAAATATTTAAAAGAGGCTTCAGAAGAATTTAAAGTGACAGAAAATATTACTTTCAATCAAAAAGTAATTTCTTGTAATTTTGATACTTCTACCAATTTATGGACTGTAAAAACGATCAATCCTATTACCAAGGAAGAATCCTTCTATACTTCAAATCATATTTTTAATTGTAGTGGTTACTATAATTACGATCATGGTTACACACCTAAATTTAAAGGATTAGAAAATTTTAAAGGAACTTTTATCCATCCGCAAAAATGGGATATTAATTTAGATTATAGTAATAAAAAAGTAGTGGTAATAGGTAGTGGTGCAACTGCAGTAACTATAGTGCCTTCTATAGCTGATAAAGTTCAAAAAGTTACCATGCTTCAAAGATCACCTACTTATATTGCAGCACTTCCTAACAAAGATAAAATTGCTGGTTTTATAAAAAAAATACTACCAGGTAAAATTGCACATACTTTAGTGAGAACTAAAAATATTTTAACAGATATGTTGTTTTTTAATTTGTGCAGAAAGTTTCCTGAAACAATGAAAAAACTCATTTTCAAAGGAATAAAAAAAGAATTAGGCGATTTCCCTATAGAACCTCATTTTACACCCAATTATAAACCTTGGGATCAACGTTTTTGTTTAGTACCAGATGGCGATTTTTTTAAGGCTTTAAAAGCTGGAAAAGCAGATGTAATTACAGACACAATTGATACTTTTGTAGAAAATGGCATCAAATTAAATTCAGGTCAAATTGTAGAAGCAGATATTATTGTAAGCGCTACAGGTTTAAGCCTTTTACCTTTTGGTGGGGCAAAAATATCTTTGGACAATGTTCCTTTTGATATTACAAAACAATTTATTTACAAAGGATTAATGCTAAGTGAATTGCCAAACTTTTTTGTTTTTGCAGGCTATACAAATGCTTCTTGGACTTTAAAAAGTGATTTAACGAGTGAGTATATTTCTAGAATGTTAAAATACCTAGATAAAAATAATTACTCCGCAGTAAAATCACAAGTAATTGAAGAAAATTTAGGACAAATCCCTTTAATCAATTTAGATTCTGGTTACATACATAGAGCTATCGACATTTTACCTAAACAAGGTGATAGATTTCCTTGGAGATTGTATCAAAACTTTATTTTAGATTATAAAGTTTTAAGGATTGATAAAATAAATGAAAAGCGTTTAGTTTTTACTAAAAATTAGCATTAAAGGTTTTAAATGAATCTGTATTTACATCACTTTTTAATTCACGTCTCATAAATGAAAATAACCATTTCTTAGGAACAAAATTTGATATAAACCAAAACTTAAATGCACCATTTCCATAAACTATTTTTGGTTGTTTCTTAACGATTGATTTTATAACATGTTTTACAATTTTTTCTGGAGAAGTTGTTAAGTTTTTAGCAACATGTTTTACAACATGTTCTTTCTTGGAAATATTTGTTTTAATTCCTCCTGGATGTAAACAATGGATAGAAATTGGGCTTTTATGAAATTCTGCCATTAACGATTCTGTAAAACCTCGAACAGCAAATTTAGATGCTGCATAATCAGAATTTATAGGAGGAGCAATTAACCCAAAGACACTAGATACATTTACTAAAGCTCCTTCTTTATTTGCCACTAATTGTGGTAAAAATGCTTTAGAACCATAAACAACACCGTAAAAATTAACATCCATTAACCTTTTAAAATCATCAATTTCAATATTGTAAAAAGGTTTTAAATCACCTTCAATTCCTGCATTGTTAATTACTACATGTGCATTTCCTAAAGTTGTTTTTACATTATTGGCAAAGTCAAATATCTGTTCTTTATTAGACACATCTACTTTTTGGATATAAACATTTTCTTTACCAATTATAGCCTCTACTTCTAAAATAACTTCTTTTAGTCCGTCAAAATTAAAATCACATAAAGCTAACTTAGCCCCCAATTTAGCAAATTCAATAGCATACGATTTCCCCATGCCTGATGCAGCTCCTGTAACAACTACTATTTTATTTTTGAAGTTTTTCAACTTTTAATGTTTTAATGTTTTTTTAAATTCTTTCCACGCTAAAAAGTTGTAGAGTTTTTTAGGCAAAAAATTTGCTGCAAATCTCGCTTTAAACGAACCTTCACCATAAACTATTTTAGGTCTATTAACTTGTATAGATTTAATAACATACTTTACAATATCAGATGGAGGAGTTATTAAATATTTTTTTGAAAATTCTTGATTCTCAGATTTATGTGCAATATTAGTATTGATACCTCCTGGATGTAAACAATGGATAGAAATTGGACTTTTATAATATTCTAAAACTAATGATTCTGTAAAACCGGTAACAGCAAATTTTGAAGCACAATAATCTGTATTAGCTATAACACCTATTAACCCAAATATACTGGCTACATTAACTAAAGCACCTTCATTGTTCGCCTCTAATTGCGGTAAAAAAGCTTTAGACCCATAAACAACTCCATAAAAATTAATATCCATTACCCTTTTATAGTCGGATATATCTATATCTTTAAATTGTACCACAGCTCCTTCTATTCCAGCATTATTAATTACTACATGTGCATTACCAAAAGTTGATTTCACTTTATCCGCAAAGTCAAAAACTTGATCTTTATCAGAAACATCTACGTTTTGAGTATAAACGCTTTCTTTACCAATTATTGATTCTACTGTTAACGCAACTTTTTGTAAATCTTCAAAATTAAAATCACATAATGCTAGTTTAGCTCCTAATTTTGCAAATTCTAATGCATATGCTTTTCCCATTCCTGAAGCAGCTCCAGTAACTACAACTATTTTGTCCTTGAAATTTTTCATTTAGAATAGATTTCTATAAATATACAGTTTTCATTTTTCTTTTGTAGATTTATAGCAAACTAACTAGAATTTAAAATGAAAAAATCAATTCAATTAGCATTTTCATCCCTTATTTGTATCATTTTTTTATTTAATTGTAATAAAGAAACTGTAAAAAAAATTGACAAGAAGGACACTTACGTTCAAGAAAATTATGACAAAGAAGAAGTGAACATTACCATGAGAGATGGTACAAGACTTCATACTGTTGTCTATTCTCCAAAAAATAAAAGTAAGACATATCCTATTCTACTTCAAAGAACACCATATAGTTGTAGACCTTACGGAAAAGATTCTTACAAGACTAGAATCAGTCCGAATAAGCATTTAATGAAACAAGGAAATATTGTTGTCTATCAAGATGTTCGTGGACGTTGGATGAGTGAAGGCGTTTATGATAATATGCGTGCATATATTCCTAATAAAAAAGAAAATCAATCTGATGAAGCTTCAGACACGTATGACACTATCGATTGGTTAATAAAAAATGTTGACAATAATAACGGAAAAGTAGGAACTTGGGGTATTTCTTATCCTGGTCATTATGCTACAGTTTCTACAATAGACGCACATCCTGCATTAAAAGCAGCTTCTCCACAAGCCTGTATTGGAGATTTCTTTTTTGATGATTTTCGTCATAACGGAGCTTTTTTATTAAGTTATTTTAGAGCAATTTCTTTATTCGGAAAATACAAAGACACACCTACAGATTCTGCTTGGTATTCATTTCCTAAAATGAATACACAAGATCAATATCAATTCTTTTTAGATGCTGGCCCTTTAAAAAACTTGAACAAATACTTTCAGTATGAAACTGTTGATGGAAACAAACCTGTAAACCCAAATAGAATTGACGATTTCTTTTGGAAAGAAATTTCTGAGCATCCAAATTATGATTCAGTTTGGCAAAGTAAAGGCATTATACAACACATGAATAAAGTTCCTTCATCAGTAGCAACAATGATTGTTGGTGGTTGGTTTGATGCTGAAGATTTATACGGCCCATTAGAAACTTATAAAGGAATAGAAAAACACGGTAAAGAAAATTACAACACCATGGTTTTTGGTCCTTGGGATCATGGTCGTTGGGCAAGTTCAGGAGTTAGAAACGCAGTAGGAAACTATTATTTTGGTGATTCTATTTCAATAAAATTTCAAAAAGAAATTGAAACAAAATTCTTTAATCATTTCTTAAAAGGAAAAGGTGATAAAAACTCCGGTTTACCAGAAGCCTATGTATATGATACAGGAAGAAAAGACTGGAAATCATACGATTCTTGGCCGCCAAAAAACATTGTAAAACAAGATTGGTATTTATCTGAAAATGGAGAACTAACTTCAAATAAAAAAAATACTTCTAAGATTAATTTTATAAGCGATGTAAAACGTCCTGTTCCTTATTCTGAAGATATTAAAACCGTTTTTACACCAAGAAAATACATGACAGACGATCAACGTTTTGCAGCAAGAAGACCAGATGTTTTGGTTTTTGAAACTGATATTTTAACAGAAGATTTCACGTTAGCGGGTGATATTTTAGCCAAACTAAAAGTAGCAACAACAGGAACGGCTGCAGATTGGATTGTAAAAGTAATTGATGTACATCCTGCAGATGCAGAAGAAAATAACGACAAACTTCAAGGACATTTAAAAATGAGTAATTATCATTTAATGGTAAGAAGTGAAGTTTTACGAGGTCGTTTTAGAAATAGTTTTGAAACCCCAGAACCGTTTACACCAAACAGAAAAACGAAAGTAAATATTAAATTACAAGATGTTTTTCACACATTTAAAAAAGGGCATAAACTACAAGTTCAAGTACAAAGCACTTGGTTTCCTTTAATAGATTTGAATCCTCAAACTTATGTCGATAATATTTTTAAAGCCGATAAAGAGGATTTTAAAACGCAAACACATACTGTTTTTACTGATTCTAGTATTCAATTTTCGATATTAAAATAAAAAGGTTATGAATTGTAAAAATTGCCAAGACCCACTAGAAGATAATGCTCAATTTTGTGATAATTGTGGCGCTAAAGTGATTAAAAGTAGAATAACTTTTAAGTTATTAATTATAGAACTATTTACCAACGTATTTGGAGTAGATAGTAAATTTTTTTTAACATTAAAAAAAATGATTACAGCTCCTCATATAGTAATTAATGAATATATCATTGGAGTTAGAAAAAAATATATTAATCCATTTGCTTATTTGGCTGTAGGTGCAGCACTATCGCTTTTAGTTTTTAATTTTTTCTCTGAAGATTATAAAAGAATACAAAGTTCTTTAAATGAAGGGCAAATAAAAAAAATGAAAGAGACTGCTGAAAAAGATTTATCGAAAATAAAAAACCTTTCTGAAAAAGAATTGAAAAAGTTACAAATTGAACAAAATTCTGCTAAAACAACAATCGTTTTTTTAGAAAAATATGTAAACTTTATCTTACATAATTTCAACTTTGTTGTTTTTCTTTTTATACCTTTTTATGCATTTTTAAGTAAATGGACTTATAGAAAACCTCATAATTATGGAGAACATATTGTAATAAATGCTTATTTACAAGGTACCTCAATGTATTTTTCTATATTTTTTTTCTTTCTTAGTTTATTAATTCATCCTAAAATTTTTGCTGGCAGTATGATTTTATTGATGTTTTACTATTTATACTCTTTTGGGAAGTTATATAGTTTAAGGTTTTGGAAATCATTTACTAAACTTATAAGATTCATTTTAGTATTAATAATCACTACTATAATATTTATTATCATAGGAGGAATTCTAGCTTTTATTATTAGGTTTATATTAGCAAGATTTGGAATCATTTGAAAACCTGTTTAAATAACCCTCCATGGCGGATTTTTTCTGTTTTCGCCAGCTTTATATAGAATAAGCTGATTTCCATCTAGATCTTTTAATCTAGCTTCACGCCACAACCAAGGTTGGTCAGTCGGTAATAAATCGAACTGAAAACTTTTTTGCTGCAATTCTTCGACAACTTTATCTAAATTTTCATTTTGAAAATATATAGCTATACCTTCTCCTTTTGGTAATTTATCAACTTCATGAATTGAGAAAGTTGCATCGCCATCTGGCAATTCAAAACGGACATATCTTGGTAAAGCATCAACAATTAAAATCAATCCTAATTTTTTATAAAATTCAGTTGCTTTTGGTACATCTAAAGATGGAATTGTAATCTGATTTAATTTCATTCTCTTTTTAATTTTCTAATTAATAAATAAGTAACAAAAACACTTACAAATGAAAGTGCAGTAATAATTGTCCAAGTTCTATCAAACCCTAACGCATCCACTAATTGCATGCCCGAATTATGCCCAAAAATATGTGCTGCAGAAAAGGCAATACTATACCAAGCCATATACTCTCCTTGTTTCCCTTTTTTGGCTCTATCGATAACAAATTTATTTGAAAACGGGAAAGCAATCATTTCTCCAATCGTCATAATTAACATTCCTATCACCAATATTCCTGTCCAAGAAGTTAAGTTTAAAACAAAAAAACTAAGAGCGACTAAAAATATCCCTACTAATATTAAAAATGCTGTAGAATATTTACTGCTTTCCAACCACTTAATCAGTGGCATCTCTAATACAAAAATGATAAAACCATTCATTCCCATTAGTAAGCCAATTTCAAATTCTGACAAAAAATGTGCGTCTTTATAGTATAACGGAATTGTAGAAAAATACTGAAGAAACACAAATCCATATAAAAACATAGCAATAAAAAACACCCAAAAAGCTGCATCTTTTTTTATTGATATTGGGTTTTCATTTACAATAACATCAAGCTCCTTAGTTTTCTTTGGATTTAAAACTTTAACCAACAAAATAGTTGCTAACAAACAAGTAATTCCATCAACCCAAAAAAGTCCGTTATAACTTAAATAAGTAATTATTAATCCACCTACTGCTGGTCCTGCAGAAAATCCGAGATTAATTGCCAAACGAATTAAAGTAACCGAACGTGTTTTATTTTCTGGTTTACTATATGCATTTAACGCAACAAACATAGCAGGTCTAAAAGTATCAGCCACTAACATTACAAGAAAAATACCTAAACAAAATCCATAGAAAGAAGTAATATATTGTAATGCAACAAATAGAATTCCTGTTAAGAATAAACTGTATTTCATCACTTTAAAATACCCAATTTTATCAGTTAGTTTACCTCCTAACCAAGAACCAATAACAGAACCTAGACCAAAACAGGTTAAAATCCAACCCACATCTTTTAAGGAAAAATTTAAACTTTTGGTTAAGTACAAAGACAAAAACGGAATCACCATGGTTCCTGCTCTATTAATAAGCGTTATTAGTGATAACCACCAAACTTCTGGAGAGAGTCCTCTAAATGTATCTACGTAATTTTTAATTAATTTATTCATTTGGTTAGGAATTAGTGTAAAAATAAAAAGTCCGACTGTGAAGTCGGACTTTTTATAATTGATTGATTTTATATTGATATTATCAAAACATATTTATAGCCCGCCTTTTTCGTGATTTCCACGATAACTTGGTAATATATGTAATGACTTGTCTCATTTATCTTTTTAATTATGGTGTAAAACTACATAAAATAGTTGAAAGTTGTATTTTTGATTGATAAAAATTTTACACTTATGAAATTTAAAAAAAGAATTCTTTATGCATTCCTATTATTACTTATTCTTTTTATAGCTAACATTTTTATAAGTACAGGTTTTTTTAGAACGATTGAAAATAAGTTTGAAGGTGAAGTTCTTCAAAAAATAAATATCCCAGGAGCGGAAGATTTTGCCATAAGTAGAAAAGATAGTTTTGCAATTATTTCTTCTACAGCTAGAAAAAACATCCCTAATTTTAACCAAGAAATTGGAGGCTTATATTTTTTAGATTTAAAAAATGATGATTACAAACCAATTCACTTAACAAAAAATTTTAATAAACCTTTTGCACCACATGGTATCTCAATGATTAAAAAAGATAGCATTTATATCATTGCTGCCGTTAATCATACCTTAGAATCTGAAAATATCGAAATTTTCTCTTTAAATGGAAAAACTCTTACGCATAAAAAAACACTAAGCAATCCATTAATTTTTAGTCCAAATGATATTGTTTTATTAGATGAAAATGAATTTTATTTCACGAATGATCACAAATATAAAGACGGAATTACACGTTTGGCAGAAGACTATTTAGGATTATCACTTTCTAATGTTATTTATTTTAATGGAAAAGATTACAAAGAAGTAGCAAACGGAATTGCTTATGCAAACGGAATTAATTTTGACAAAAAAAGAAACTTACTTTTTGTAGCATCACCAAGAAAATTTCTGGTAAAAGTGTATCAAAAAAATAATGATGGCAGTTTAACTTTTATTGAAGATATAGATTGTAAAACTGGAGTTGATAATATTGAATTTGATGAAGCAAGTAATTTATGGATAGGTGCACATCCAAGTTTATTAACGTTTGCTGCTTATGCTAAAGGTGATAAGGAAATTTCTCCTTCAGAAATTATTAAAATCAATTATAAAGTGAAAGGAAACTATACAATAGATCAGATTTATTTTGGCGATGGAAGCAAGATGTCAGCCTCAACAGTGGCAATTCCTTTTGGAAATATAATTTTAACAGGAAATGTAATGGATGATCATTTTTTAATACTAAAAAAGAAGTAAAATTGTACTTTTGAATTCATTAAAGATAAAAAATGCCTCAAGATTTAAGTAATCATAGAAAAACATATCAAAAAGAAGAATTATTAGAAAGTAATTGTCCTAAAAATCCAATCGATTTATTTACCAAATGGTTTTTAAATGCTGATAATTCTGATGCTGTTGATGAAGCAAATGCTATGAATATTGCATCAATAGGATTAGATGGTTTCCCAAAAAACAGAATCGTATTACTTAAAAAATATACAGAAGAAGGTTTTATTTTTTATACAAATTATCAATCTGAAAAAGGAAAAGCATTAGAAGAAAATAATCATGTTTGTTTATCTTTTTTCTGGCCAGGGTTAGAACAACAAGTAATCATCAAAGGAAAAGCAGAAAAAGTATCGGAAGAAACTTCTAATAAGTATTTTAATTCAAGACCAGATGGAAGTAAATTAGGAGCTTGGGCTTCTAATCAAAGTGAAGTTATTACTACTAGAAATCAACTAGATAAAAGCTTAGAAAAATTCACTAAACAATTTGAAGGTAAAAACATTACGAAGCCAAAACATTGGGGTGGTTATCTTGTAACACCTATATCTATTGAGTTTTGGCAAGGAAGACCCAATAGAATGCATGATAGAATACGTTATACATTACAAAAAGATTTTTCTTGGAAACAAGAACGATTAGCTCCATAATTTTCTATATTTACAACTCTATTTTAAAAAGTTAGATGAAAACCCTTTATATAGTTCGTCACGCAAAATCTTCTTGGAAATACCAAAGTATAAAAGATATTGACAGACCTCTAAAAGAGCGCGGAATAAACGATGCCCATTTACTCTCTAAATTCTTAGCAAAAAAAATTAACAGACCGGATGTTTTTATATCAAGTACTGCAAATAGAGCCTTACATACATCGGTGATTTTTTGTGAAAATTTTGATTACCCTCTTTCTAATTTAAAAATGAAAAGGCAACTCTATAGTTTTAGCGATGGATATTTGGTAAAAACAGTAAAAGCTTTAGATGATGGATTTAATTCTGCTATTATATTTAGTCACGATCATGGTATTAATACATTTGTAAATAAGTTTGGAAATAAACCTATTGCACATGTTCCTACATGTGGAGTGGTTGGAATTCAGTTTAAAGGAAAACATTGGAAGAATATTAAAAAAGGAGAAACTGTTTTGGTTGAGTTTCCTAGTGATCATAAATAATACAAGTTGTTAGAGATTAAAAAATATGCTGCAATTGATATAGGTTCAAACGCCATTAGATTGTTGGTAGCAAATATTGTTATTGAAGAAGATAAAGAACCTCAATTCAAAAAATCTTCTTTAGTTAGAGTACCAATTCGTTTGGGTGCAGATGCTTTTGTGTTAGGTAAGATAAGTCCTGAAAATACACAAAGAATGATTGATGCTATGGAAGCATTTAAATTATTAATGAAAGTACACTCGGTGGAAAAATGTAAAGCCTGTGCAACTTCAGCCATGCGAGAAGCTTCTAACGGACAAGAAGTTGCAAATCAAATTTTAAAGAAAACTGGTGTAGAAATAGATATTATTGACGGAAAAAAAGAAGCCGCAATTATCTCATCTACAGATTTAAACCAATTAATTGAAAGTGATGCTTCTTATTTATATGTTGATGTTGGTGGTGGTAGTACAGAACTCACCGTTTTTTCTAAAGGAAAAATCATCAATTCTAAATCTTTTAAAATTGGTACCGTTAGGTTAATAAATAACAAAAAATCTGAAAACAAAGTTTTATTTAAAGAAGTCCAGAAATGGGTAGAATCTAGTACAAAAGGATTAAAAAGAATTTCTTTGATTGGTTCTGGTGGAAATATTAATAGGCTTTTTAAAATGTCGGGTAGAGCTCAAGGAAAACCGATCTCTTATATATATTTAAATGCGCAATATCAGTTCTTAAAACAAATGAGTTATAAAGAGCGAATTTCTGAACTTAGCTTAAATCCTGATAGAGCCGACGTAATTGTTCCCGCAACAAAAATTTATTTATCTGCTATGAAGTGGAGTGGTGCTAGAAAAATATTTGTTCCAAAAATCGGGCTTTCAGACGGAATAATTAAAAGCTTATATTACAATAAGTTATGATTTATTTTTTAACTTTTATTTAACTTTTTTAAAAAAAGTTGTACTTTTGTGTGACCGTCCCCCACAAAGAGTGTCTCACTAAGAGATAACATTAACAAATATTACTTATAAATCATGAAAAAATTATTATTTTTCGGAACTTTGTTCCTACTAGGAGGTGCGTTCGTATCTGCTCAAGACTTACCACAAAACCCAGAACCAGGAAAATGTTATGTACGCTGTAAAACTCCGGAATTATGGAAAAACGAAGACGTAACGTTAGAAATTTCTCCTGCTTACAAAAAAATTGTTACGCATCCTGCAGAATACAAAACAGTTACTGAAAGAGTTATGACAAAAGAAGCTGGTCAACGTTTAGTTGTTGTTCCTGCTGTATGGGATACAAAAACTATTTCTTATACTGCAAAAGAAGATGGAAGTAGATTAAGAGTTGTAAAAGCAAGTTTTGCTTCAGACTCACAAACTATAGAAACAAAAGCTGCTTCTGCACAATGGGAAATGAGTGAAAAAGCTCCAGATTGTGAATCTAGTGATCCTAACGATTGTAGATACTGGTGTTATAAGCCAATTCCTGCAAAATATGTAACAGTACCATTAACTAAATTAGCTAATGATGCTTCTACACAATCTTCTCCAGTTCCTGGATATGAAAAAACATATACTAAAAGAGTAATGATAACTCCACCATCAACTAAATCTGTAGAAATTCCTGCAGTATACAGTACAATTAAAAAGACTGTTTTAGTTAAAGATGCATGGCAAGAAGCTGTAACAGTTCCTGCTAGATATAAAACTGTAACTAAAGAAGTTTTAGTAAACAAAGGTGGTTTAACTACCTGGAAAGAAGTAGAATGTGAGTTATTATCTTACAACCCATTACCAATAAACTGGAACTTAGGAAGTGCTACTTTAACTGGTGCTGCTAAAAGATTAATAGACACTAGATTATTACCTGTTTTAAAAGATGGTGTTCGTGTAGAATTAGCTTCTCACACAGATTCTAGAGGTACTAGTTCTAGTAACCAAGATTTATCTGAAAGAAGAGCTCAAGCTGTAACAAACTATTTAATTTCTAAAGGAGTTAATCCAAGTCAGTTAGTGGCTAAAGGTTACGGAGAAAATAAATTAAAAAACAGATGTGCTGATGGTGTATCTTGTACAGAAGCACAACATTTACAAAACAGAAGAACAGAATTTAGAGTAATTAATCAAAACTAATTACTTATAAAATATTCTAACAAAGAATCATGAAAACCGTTGCAAAAGCAACGGTTTTTTCATTTATATCTATATTTTTATTTATATTTACATAACTAATTCAAATACGAAAATACCTATCCCTAACTGGTGTATTATCTATGAAAAAGATTTTACCTACACTCCTCTTGTTCCTATCATTTTCTATTACTGCACAAAACATTACTGGAAAAGTTATCGATTCTAAAACTAAAGAAAGTATTCCCTATGTTACTATAGTTTGTAAATCTAATAAAGATAAAATTCTTTCTGGAGCTATTACTGATGAATCTGGGGTTTTCAAAATTGAAAAGTTAGCGTTACAAACAGTTATTATTGAAATACAATTTATTGGTTATAAAACCATAAAAAAAGAAATTGTGCTAACTGCAAAAAATCCTAATAAAGATTTAGGTATCATTTTATTAAAAGAAGATAGAGCTTCATTAGATGAAGTAATTATAGAATCAGAAACTACATCTGTTATTCAAAAAATTGATCGAAAAGTATATACTATTGGAAAAGATTTAACAGCAGCAGGAACTAATTCTCTTTTAATGTTAGAGAATATTCCTTCTATTAGTGTAAATCATCAATCTGGACAAATATTACTTAGAGGTAATGGAAATGTAAATCTTTTAATAGATGGAAAACCTTCTAATTTATCTGCCCAACAATTATTAAAACAACTTCCTTCATCAACAGTAAAACAAGTAGAAGTTATTACAAACCCTTCTGCCAAATACAGTGCTGAAGGTATGAGCGGAATTATAAATATCATCTTAAAAAAGAATACTAAAATTGGATTTAACGGTTCTTTTGACGTTGGTGTTGAGCATAGTAAAAACACAAGACCAACAGGTTCTGTAAACTTAAATTACAGAATTGGCAAAGTAAATATTTACGGTAATTACGGCGTTGATTTAGGTAAGTTTGAAACTTATTTCAAATTTAATCGAAAAGACAAAGATTTGGTTCAAGATGTATTCTTTATTGATAACACAACTTCACATTTTGCAAAAGCTGGTATCGATTACTATATTAATGATAAAAATACCTTGTCTTTTTTTACAACACATAATTTATCAGATATAAATTTCACCAATAACTCTAACACCTATTTAAATCAGAATTTAATATTAAATAATAAAAACTTGTTTTTGATTGATAACAAAGAACATGCTTATAATATTGATTATATTTTAGATATAAATGATAAAGGAGAACAGATTGAGCTAGAATTTAATTACTCAAAAAATACAAAGCCTGAAAATGATCTTAACAGAGAATTACTAAACCCTACCTCTAAAGTTTATAATTATACGAACGAAATACTAAATGATAATTCAATTTTTTTAGCTAATTTAGATTATATAAAACCTATAACATCCGGTAAATTAGAATTAGGTCTTGAAGCGAGAATACAAAATACATTTCACAACATCATTACTGATCAAGTAGTTGAAAGTCAAGGAATTTCCCCTAGCGTCCTAAGAGGAAATTCTACTTTCAGCTATGATAGAAACACCTATTCAGCCTATATTAACCTAAATAAAAATTATAAAAAGGTAACTTTACAAACTGGATTACGCTTTGAAAATTTTTCTGTTAATGGGTTATTTTCTAACACTCAACAAGCTGCAACAGAACCTTACTCAAAAGAATTTTTCACTGTTTACCCTTCGGCTTACCTAACTTTTAAACCAAAAGACAAACATCAATTACAAATAGGCTATAGCAGAAGAGTTGACAGACCAGCAATAGATCAAGTTACTCCTATTCAAGAATGGACTACACCTTTATCTATATCAGTGGGAAATCGTACTTTAGAACCACAATTCACTAATTCATTTGAATTAAATTACACCAGAACTTTAGACAAAGGAAACTATACATTAGGTACTTTTTACAGAAGAACCACAGGCAGAATTGGTAGAATTTTTATGCAAGATGCTGTAAATTCTGATAGACAGCTTTTATCCTATGGAAATTATGATACTACAGATAATTTTGGTTTTGAATTTTCTTCAAGTTATAAACCAGTAAAATGGTGGACAATTAGACCTAGTGCTAATGTTTATTTTCAAGAAAATCATGGGGTTTTAAATCATCAGAATGTAACTGTAAAAAACACCTTATTTACTGCAAGAATAAGTAATAGTATAAAAGCTAGTAAAAATCTACGATTTCAATTATCTAGTTCTTACCGAGGAAATAATAGAACTATTCAGTTTAAAATCAAACCATATTTATTAATTAATGCTGCTGCAAGTTTATCAGTTTTAAACGATAATGGAACTATTACATTAAGAGGAACAGATATTTTTGATAGCTTTAAATTAGATTTCTCATCAACAAATCCTTTTCCTCAGAGAGGGTTATTTACGTTAGAATATAGCGCAATATATTTAGGTTTTTCTTACAACTTTGGAAGCGGTAAAAACCGTGAACGTGATAGAAAATATAGAAAAAACAATGAAACGCAAGGTGGCGTTATTTAACTACCATCTAATCATAACAGAACCCCAAGTAAATCCACTACCAAAAGCAGCCAAAACAACCAAATCGTTGTCTTTTATTTTACCTTTCTCCCAAGCTTCTGTTAGTGCAATAATTACTGATGCAGCCGTAGTATTTCCATAATTCATAATATTATTATACACATTGTCATCGGGTAATCTAAATTTCTTCTGAATAAACTGTGCGATACGCAAATTCGCTTGATGCGGAATTAACATATCAATATCTTCTTTCTCTAAATTATTTGCTTGTAAACCTTCTACAATAGCTTCAGAAAAACGAGTAACTGCATGTTTAAAAACAAACTGACCATTCATATATGGATAATAAGATTGATCTTCTGGATCATTAGCTTCTAAAATTTCAGGAACCCATCTACCTGTACTTGGACCATCTAACATTAATTCTCTTGCATGCTTTCCTTCAGAATGTAAATGAGATGATAATATTCCTTTTCCTTTTTCTTCAGTTCTAGACAACACAGCAGCTCCTGCCCCATCACCAAAAATGACAGTAACACCTCTACCTCTAGTAGAACGTTCTAGACCTCCTGAATGATTTTCAGAACCAATCACCAAAATATTTTTATACATTCCAGTTTTTATAAATTGATCTGCAACTGAAAGTGAATAAATAAAACCAGAACATTGATTCCGAACATCTAAAGCACCAATAGTTGGCATATCTAACATATCTTGTACTCTAACACCTCCACCAGGAAAATACATATCTGGACTTAAGGTAGCAAATACAATAAAATCGATATCATCTTTAGTTAAACCTGCTCTTTCAATGGCAATTTTAGCAGCTTTTACTCCCATAGAAGATGTGTTTTCACCAGTTTTTGGATCAATCCATCTACGTTCTTTAATTCCTGTACGTTCTTGAATCCATTCATCACTGGTATCCATGAATTCTTTTAAATCGTTATTGGTAACAATATTATCAGGAACAAAATATCCTAAACCGGTGATTTTTGAATTATACATATTATATGGAGTGTTTTTTTATTGAGTCTATAAATTCTATTATCAAACATACTAATAAATTTATACCTTTACAATAACATTTTATCTAAACTCAATAATTAACCAATTATGAATAGGAAAGACTTTTTATCATTATCTACAAAAGCTGCCATGTTTTTAGGAATTTCTACAGCCATTTCTTGCAAAGAAGAAACTGTAGAAAAAACATCAGCTTTATTAAATAAAACAGCTAAGGGAACTGCCTTTGGATTAACCGCTCCAAAAATTGACAAAGTAAGAGTTGGAATTCTAGGCGCTGGAAATAGAGGGAATACACTCATACAAATGTTTGATTGGTTAGTCAAAAACAACAATGCAGAAATTGTTGCTGTTTCTGATTTACGGAAAGAAAAAACAGATAAATTAAACGCACATTTACAAAAAACACATGGTAAAACTGCGGATGCATATTATGGAAACCCAGATGAGTGGAAAAAAGTTGCAGATAGAGATGACATTGATTTATTAATTATAGCTACTCCATGGGAAATGCATACACCAATGGCTTTATACGGAATGGAAAAAGGCAAGCATGTAGCTTCTGAAGTTCCGATTGGATATACTTTAGAAGATTGTTGGAAATTAGTTGAAACTGCGGAAAGAACCCAGAAACATTGTATGATGATGGAAAACTGTTGTTTTAATAATGAGGAATTATGGGTATTAAACATGATCAATCAAGGTGTTTTTGGAGATTTAACACATGCAGAAGGTGCATATATTCATGATTTGCGTAAACACTTAATGGATGAAACCTATTATGAAGATCAATGGAGAATAAAACATCACCTAAAAAAAGATGGTAATTTTTATACCACTCATGGCTTAGGGCCAATAAGTCAGTATATGGATATTGGAAGAGGAGATACTTTTGATCATGTTGTTTCGATGAGTTCTCGTGAAAAAAGCTTGAGTGATGCTGCAAAAAGAGCCAATTTACCACAATTTCAAAATGTAAAATGTGGTGATATGAATACAACCATGATTAAAACTAAATTAGGTAAAACGATTATGCTTCAATTTGATGTCCATTCAGGAAGACCTTATGATCGTTTAAATACGGTTATTGGAACAAAAGCAGTGCATGAAGGTTATCCATCAAAATTATATATTAATGAAGAAGAATTAGCTTGGTGGGGTCATAATTGGTTAGAGAAAGAAAAATATAACGAATACAGAGAAAAATACAACCACCCACTTTGGGGGAAATTAAAAGAGCAAATTTCTGATAACTCTGTTGGTCATGGCGGAATGGATTTTGTGATGATTTACAGATTAATTAGATGCTTAAATAAAGGATTACCTTTAGATATTAATGTCTATGATAGTGTTCTATGGAGTGCAATTACACCACTTTCTGAACTTTCAGTAGCACAAAATAGTTCTTCTATAAAAGTACCTGATTTTACAGGAGGAACTTGGAAAAACAAAAATAAGACAGAAATGTTGAGAGATATTTAATAACAAATATTAAAAAATCGTACTTCTAACATTTGTAATTCATAATTAATTTCTGTCATCTTGTCACAATTACTTCTTTGGTATTTTTTTTGACTATACTCTACACAGAAAATAATATCAAAATAAATATACAATTATGAGTAAAGGAAACATTAATGTATCGGTAGAAAATATTTTTCCGCTGATTAAAAAGTTCTTGTATTCTGATCACGAAATCTTTTTACGTGAGCTAATATCAAATGGTACTGATGCTACCACAAAACTAAAACACTTAATTTCTATTGGAGAAACTAAAACCGAATTAGGCGATGCTAAAATAGAAATCAGTATCGACGAAAAGAAAAAAACCATTACCATTAAAGATCAAGGATTGGGTATGACTGCTGAAGAAGTAGAAAAATACATCAATCAGATTGCTTTTTCTGGTGCAGAAGAGTTTTTAGAAAAATATAAAGATGACAAAAACGACACTGGCGTTATTGGTCATTTTGGATTAGGTTTTTACTCTGCTTTTATGGTAGCAGAAAAAGTAGAAATTATAACAAAATCTTTTAAAGATGAGCCAGCTGCTCATTGGACATGTGATGGTTCTCCAGAATATACCTTAGTAGAAAACAAAAAGAAAAAAGATAGAGGAACCGAGATTATTTTACATGTTGCAGACGATTCTAAAGAATTTTTAGAAGAAGGTAAAATTAGAGGCTTATTAACTAAGTACAATCGTTTTAACCAAGTACCAATTAAGTTTGGAACTAAAGAAGTTAACGATCCAGATTTTACACCAAAAACGACTAAAGATAAAGACGGTAAAGAAACTACAGAGCCACACAAGCAAATTACTGTTGATGATATCATTAACAATACAAACCCTGCGTGGACTAAAAAACCTACCGATTTAGAAAAAGAAGATTACGATAATTTCTACAGAGAATTGTATCCAATGCAATTTGAAGAGTCGTTATTTCAAATACATTTAAATGTAGATTATCCATTTAATTTAACAGGAATTTTATATTTCCCTAAGTTAAGTCCAAGTATGGATATGCAAAAGGATAAAATCCAATTGTATCAAAATCAAGTGTATGTAACGGATAATGTTGAAGGAATTGTTCCTGACTTTTTACAGATGTTAAAAGGTGTTATCGATTCTCCAGACATTCCATTAAACGTATCGCGTTCTTATTTACAGGCTGATGGCGCCGTAAAGAAAATATCAGGATATATCACTAAAAAAGTAGGTGATAAATTAGCTTCGTTATTCAAAAAAGATCGTACAGATTTTGAGAAAAAATGGAACGATATTAAAGTAATCATCGAGTACGGAATGTTGTCTGAAGATAAATTCTTTGACAAGGCTAAGAAATTTGCATTATACCCAACGGTAGATGATGCTTTTTTCACTTTTGATGAGTTAATTGAAAAAACAAAAGATTTACAGACTGATAAAGACGGAAATCACGTTGTGTTATATGCTTCTAACAAAGATGCACAGCACAGTTATATTCAAGATGCGAAGGCAAAAGGATACGAAGTTTTATTATTAGATTCTCCTATTATTTCGCACTTAATGCAGAAATTAGAAGGTGGAGATGCTAAAGTGAAGTTTACAAGAGTAGATTCTGACTTTATTGACAATTTAATTAAGAAAGACGATACTGTTATCTCTAAATTAACTGACGAAGAAAAAGAAACTCTTAAGCCTATTATTGAAGCTGCTGTGCCAAAAGAAACGTACACAGTTCAATTAGAAGCAATGGATTCTAGTGCGTCTCCGTTTATTATTACCATTCCAGAATTTATTAGAAGAATGAAAGAAATGCAAGCTTCTGGTGGTGGCGGAATGATGGGTATGGGTAATATGCCAGACATGTATAATTTGGTAGTAAATACAAATAGCCCATTAGTTTCAGAAATTTTAGGTACAAAAACTGAAAAGAAACAAAAACGTTTAATTACACAAGCCTTTGACTTGGCAAAATTATCTCAAAACCTATTACATGGTGAAGAGTTAACTAATTTTATTAAACGTTCATACGAATTAATTAAATAATGTCATTACGAGTGTTAGCTAAGTAATCTCTTTTAAACAGATAACTTCAACACTTTCGTTATGACAACAACATAATCCAAAACCTCTTTGTGTCTTCATAAAGAGGTTTTATTTAATATTTTAAAAGAAGAAACTAACTTACAATGCAGCTTAAACATCTATTTGTTTTTCTAATAGTTCTACTAATTTCTGTTGCAGATTGTCCTGTTTATTCTCAAAATAATTCTTCTAAATACTATCAATCATCAAAAAGCATTCACAAAAAGAAGTTTAGTTCTAAAAACACCAAACATATTGTTTTTAAACAAAACACTTTATCAAGTAAATATTTTCTTAATTTTTTCTTTCCAATAATTGATATCAAAAGTGAATTTCAAAAACAAATTCAATTAGCTATCAAACTACAAAAGCAAGTTTACCAAAAAATTGCTTTACTTAACATTAAACATACTTTCTTAATTCATAAAGTTACTGCTAGTAATTTTATTTCCAATTTATACATAGCCTAGAACCACAAGCTGTTTCTTGGTATATACTGAAAAGTATAAAAATGATCATTCATACAATTCTTCATTTATCATTATTTACATGTATAAAAAGAAAAAAAATACGCGTTTACGCAATTCTAAACGACCAATATACTGGTTAAAAAAGAAGATTTTAACAATTATTACAGCTCTTATGCTGGGGTTGTCTAACTCCATAAACAACGAAGACAAATCTGTTTTTGGGAGTTCTTATCAAATAGAACAACAAGATAAAAAAGAGTAATGCATGTTATTCTTATTATAAGATTAATTACATTTACTTTAAAAACTACTGTAAATGAAATTAAAACTAATCACTCTATTTTTTATCGCATCAATATTTACAACACATGTTAAAGCTCAAGAAACTGCTTTAAGGGTTTTGCAAGATGCCATTACACAAGCTAAAGTAGAAAATAAAAATATTTTTATTAAATATTCCGCATCATGGTGCGGCTGGTGTAGAGTGATGGATAAAAAAATAAAAAGTAGAAGTTGCAAGGATCTTTTCGATTCTAATTATGTTATGGTCACTTTAGTAGCTAAGGAATCTCCAAAGAATAAAAACTTAGAAAACCCTGGCGCATTTGAATTGTTAAAAATACATAATGGAGAAAAATCTGGCTTACCATTTTGGGCAATTTTAAATAATTCTGGAGAAATGATAAAAAACTCACTAAATAAAAATGGAAGGAATCTAGGGTGTCCTGGTACTAAAGATGAAGTTCTAGAGTTTATAAACATTCTAAGAACTACGTCAAGTCTTAGTGAAAAAAACCTTAAAATTATTGCTGAAAAATTTCTTTAGAATTCTATTTTAAGTTTTCATTAAGCCTTTATTCTAAAGAATAATACTATTTTTGGTTACAATCAATCATTTCAAATATCATGAAAAAAATACTTTTTGTTTTTTTAGCAATTACTACCATTTTTACTGCTTGTAATCAAGAGAAAAAAGACACTGCTACTACATCTGAAAATACCTTTAATCAGCTTTTAATAGATTATAACGAAGGAAAATTAAAATTAAATCCGCTTAATGCAACTTTTGCAGGTGATAATAGATTTAATGATGTTTTTCCTAACTTTTTAACAGATGAATATCAGCAAAGATTAAACGATTTTTATAAAAGCTATAAAGAAAAACTAACGCATTTTAAAGACGAAAATTTATCGGAAAGCGAGCAAATGAGTAAAGTTGTTTTAGAATGGGATTGCGATATTGCTTTAGCGCAAGCAAGTTTTAAAAATGATGTACTTTTCCCAGTTAACCAAATGTGGACGGTAAATCTAAACATGGGTCAATTGGCAAGCGGAAGTAGCGCACAACCTTTTAAAACAGTACAAGATTATAAAAATTGGTTGGGTAGATTAGATGGATACTATAATTGGACGCAATCTGCTGTTCAAAGAATGAAAGAAGGTATTAAAACTGGATATGTTTTACCAACATCATTAATAAAAAAGGTGATTCCGCAATACAAATCGTTAGCAAGTGTACCAACATCATCCGAAGGAATTAAAGATTTTACGAAGCACTTATATTATTCGCCTGTCAATAATTTTCCTTCAGATTTTTCTAACAATGATAAAAATGAATTAACAAAAGCGTATACAGAAACCTTAGATAAAAAATTAGTACCAGTATTTAATGAAATGTACACTTTTTTAAATACTAGTTATTTAAAAGCTGGTAGAGCAAGTAGCGGAATATCTGAAATCCCTAATGGCGAAGCCTATTACAATCATGCTATAAAAAACTATACAACTACCAACATGACAGCTGATGAAATTCATACACTTGGTTTAAGTGAAGTGGCTAGAATTTTATCGGAAATGGAAAAGGTAAAAACACAAGTTGGTTTTAAAGGAAGTTTGAAAGAGTTTTTCAATTTTGTGAGAAACAACAAAGAATTGATGCCGTATACTACACCAAAAGAAATCATCGATAATTTTAACGCGATTCATGAAAAAATGAAACCTCAACTAGAAAAATTATTTGGTAACAAACCAAAAACACCTTTTATAGTTAAGCAAACCGAAAAATTTCGAGAAGCTTCTGCAAGTGCAGAATACAATCCTGGTTCTTTAGATGGCACAAGACCTGGTGTTTTTTATACGCCAATTCCAGATGCAAAATGGTATAATGTTTTTTCTGACGAAGCCTTGTTTTTGCACGAAGCTATCCCAGGGCATCACTATCAAATTTCTTTGACACAAGAAAGTAAAGTCTTACCCGATTTTAGAAAAACACTTTGGTATAGTGCCTATGGAGAAGGTTGGGCGTTATACACAGAAAACTTAGGAAAAGAACTAGGTTTATATACTGACCCATATCAATATTTTGGGATGTTAGGTATGGAAATGCACAGAGCCATCCGTTTGGTAGTAGATACAGGAATGCACGCAAAAGGTTGGACTAGAGAGAAAGCAATACAGTATTCTTTAGATAACGAAGCTGAAAGCGAAGGAAGCATTATATCAGAAATTGAACGCTATATGGCAAACCCAGGACAGGCTTTGTCTTATAAAATAGGACAATTAAAAATAAGAGAATTACGTGCTAAAGCAAAATCTGATTTAGGCGATGCTTTTGACATTAGAGAATTTCATAACCAAGTATTAGAAACAGGTTGTATCCCCTTAGCATTATTAGAAAATAAAATTAATAATTGGATAGCTTCTCAGAAACAATAAGTTTACTAAAAAATAAATACTATCGGATCGCATCCAGCAAATTTATTCTTAAGATTTCTATTAGAAATCATTGCACTCATTTCTTTGGGGATTTGGGGCTGGAAACAAAGTGAAACTTCGTTTAAATTTGTTTTAGCTTTTGGCATTCCTATTATTTTAGCTATTATTTGGGGTGTATTTGCTGTACCAGATGACCCTAGTCGTTCTGGAGCTGCACCAATTATTACGCCTGGTTTTATCCGCTTATTCATAGAACTTGCCATTTTTAGCTTTGCCGTTTGGGCACAAAATGATATGGGTTGGAAACAACTAAGTCTCATTTTTGGAATCATAATCTTGGCACATTATATCATTTCTTATGATCGTATTTTGTGGTTGTTTTCTAAATAAAAAAACTAACTGAAACAGTTATTGTATTGTATCATACTAACTTAAGTTTGGTAGTTAGTTTCCAATATTAATCATTAATTTAGTTGTTTGCATATTGAACAAAGCATACACAAAATGAGTAACTACAATATATCAAAACCTATAGAAGCGTATTCTAATGCTTTAAAGAAGGTTTGCCCCGATTTAAACACTAATGAATTAAACTTTCACACTAATAAAGTTAAGGTTATTGAGTTAGAAGCTAAGAAAAATTATTTAATCGCTGGTGAAATCCAAAAGAGTTTAGGCTTTGTCTATAAAGGCTTGTTAAGAATTTTTTATATTGATAAATCAGGTGAAGAAATAACGATTACTTTTATTAAAGAGAATTTTTACGCAGCAGATTATAGCGCCTTTATCGAACAAAAACCTTCTAAATATTATATTCAAACAATAGAACCATGTTTATTAGTAAATATCCCCTATCATTTAATTCAAGAATCTTATTCTAAATATAAAAGTTTCGAGAAGTTTGGTAGACTTATAGCTGAAAAGCATTTAAATGCCAGGCAAAATAGAATTGAAAGTTTTTTATTTGAAAATGCCGAACAAAGATATCTTAACTTCATATCACATAATAAAGAACTATTAAATCGTATTTCTTTAACCCATCTTTCTTCGTTTTTAGGAATTAAACGTCAAACATTAACTAGAATTAGAAAAGTTTTAGCAACTTCATAATATTGACACAAATGTGTCATGACTTAAATACTAAAATGATAGAAATTTGTTAGGTTATTAATTATCTACAAATGAATTTGAAAAAAGTATTTAACATCTTACAAAAAATATCTCCAAAACTAGCTGCTAACATTGCTTATGGTTTTATTTCGAAACCAAAAATCAATAAAATAAAACCATTTGAAAAAGCTATTATAAAAACTGCTAAAACTAATACTATCCAGTTTAAAAAATTTAAAATAAAAACTTATGCATGGGGAACTGCAAAAAGGAAAGCATTTCTAGTACATGGTTGGGGCGGTAGAGCTTCAAATTTTGGAGCTATCATACCAGTATTAATAGAAAAAGGATACCAAGTAATAAGTTTTGATGGACCAAGCCACGGTGCCAGCACTAAGAAAAAAACTAATTTTTTTGAAATGTCTGATTTAGTAAAATTGTTTTTACAAAAAGATGACTATGATATAATAATAACGCATTCTATGGGTAGCGTTCTTGCAATTACTGCTATGAGTTCGTTAAGATATAAAGTAAATCAAATGATTTTATTAACCACCCCTAGTCGTTTCTTAGAATTTATTGGACTTGCCGTTACTCAATTTGGTTTGTCAACCAACACAACAAAATTATTAATTGATAAAATAAAGAAAACTACAACCTATGATCCTATAAAACTTAAGGCTATTGATCTAGTTAAAGACATAACAATGGAAAATGTAACGTTTATTCATGATAAGAATGATAAAGTAATACCGATTGAAAAATCTAAATTAGTTAGTTCTTATATTAAGAATTCTAAATTTATAGAAATAGATGGTACTGGGCATTTTAAAATGCTTTGGTCTAAAAAAGTAGTAGAACTTATTAAACAAAAAATTGATTGACAAGTTATGCTAGTACACTTCTTCCAAATGTTTTTTTAGTATTTTTACCTAGTTAATTAGTAATAATCAATCGTGTATTTATATAAAAAAGCAATTATAATAAACCTTCTTATTTTTATTACAAGTATTTCTTTTGCTCAAACAGATACTGAAATTCATCTTTTTGATATTGAAAAAACTGGAAGTGAATTTAAACTCAAAAATGGTAAAAACATTTCTAAGAACCCTGGGTATGATAATCAGCCACATTTTTATAATAGCAATACTGTTTTGTTTGCTTCAACAAGAAATAAACAAAATGATATAGTAAAATATAATATAAAGACCGGAAAAACTGCCTTCATAAATAACACGCCTAATGGTGGAGAATATTCGCCACAAAGAATTCCTAAATCTAGAGATTTTTCTGCTGTACGTTTAGATACTGATGGTTTACAACGTTTTTATAAATACGATATTAAAACAGGTAAAAGCAAAGAATTAATTGCCGATTTAAAAGTAGCGTACCCAATGTGGTATAAAAAGAAAACTGTAATCTCTATTGTTATTGTAGATGATAATTTAGACTTAATGATAAACAAACTAAAATCTAAAAAGAACATCACCATTCAGAAAAAAGTTGGACGTTCTTTACATAAAATCCCTAATTCTATATTAGTAAGTTATATTAGTAAACAAAACGATTTGTGGGAGATTAGATCATTAAATCCTAAAACGAAAGAAACTAAGAAAATTATTAATTCTATTGATAAAAAAGAAGATATCTGTTGGTTACCAGACGGAACATTATTACTAGCAAATAATAATAAGTTGATGAAATTTAATCCTAAAACAGATACAGATTGGAGTGTTTTTCACACGTTTTCAAAAAATACTCACAAGATTATTTCTAGAATTTTAGTCAATAAAAAAGGAACAAAACTTGCCTTAGTTTCCTCTAATTAACTACATATTAATTCTTCTATTAAAGTGTCCTTTTAAGAAAAGAATTTGAGCAAACAACATAATAGCCAAAAAGAATACTGCATAAATTGTTGTACTAGAAAAAGAAATATTTTCTAACAAGTTTGGCACTTGAACTTTTTCTAGAAATGACAAGTTAACTTCTGGTAGTTCAAATAATCCTTTTTCCGATTTTTTAAACGGAATAACAAATAAAGCTACAACCATACCTACAAGAATGAACCACACTTTTTTAGAAATCAAGGGTACAGGTTTATAAATAGCTGAGTTTTCTTTTTTCAAAAGAACATCCATAATATTTGCTGTAAAATTTACAGATGGTTTTTCTATTTTAATTTCTTGTACATACTTTTTTGCAAAAGCATCTAACTCTTCTATGTGTTTATTTTCTCCCATAATGATTGATTAATTCGGGTTCTACTTTTTGTTCTACTATACTTAACAAACGTTTTCTAGCTCTGTGTAATTTTACTTTTATATTGGCTTCAGACAAATCTGTTACCTCCACTATTTCTTTTAAACTTAACTCTTTAAAATAAAAAAACCATAAAATAGAACGTTCATCTTCTGGCAATGCTAACATGCATTTATTAATAACTGCTGCACGTTCTTTTCTTTCTATGATCTGCAACGCATCATCAACAGAAGTAATTAACCCTTTTGTTATGTTTTGCGTAGTAAAATCATCATCAAAAGAACTAGTATTGTACTTTTCTTTATTCTTTTTGATATAATCTAAACTAGTTCTATAGCCTATTTTATACAACCACGTAGAAAATTTTGAATCACCTTTAAATTTATTTAAATTCTTAAACGCTTTAATAAATGTGTCTTGCCCAATTTCTTCTGCTTCTTCCCTACTCTTTACCATTTTTAACGCCAACGTAAATACCATATTCTGATACCTTTCTACCAAAATGGAAAAGGCATTTGTATTGCCTTTTAAGACATCATCAATAATAGGTTCGTCGTTAATTGTTGTCATTCTATTCTTTTGACTGATAATTGATATAAAAGGTTACAGAAAAACTTTAAAAATATTTTTTTTTATAAAAGTTGTAACCTTTTTTTAATTGCTACAGTCATATCTAGCAAACACAATAAAATTAATCATTTAAAAATAATAATTATGGACGGCGAAATTTTAATACCAATAAGCATGTTTTTAGCCACTTTTGGCGTAATCTACTTATACCTTTCTACAAGAAACAGAGAACGATTAGCATTGATAGAAAAAGGTGCAGATGCAAAAATTTTTATGAAGGGAAACACTAAAAGCTCTTTTGGAAAAGTATTTATATTAAACCTTGCAGTATTACTAATGGGAATTGGTTTAGGAGTGTTTTTAGCGCTAATATTAGATACGTATACAACAATGGATAGTGATGGAATTTACCCAGCTTGTATCTTCTTTATGGCTGGTGTTGGGTTATTTGTTGGATTTACCTTAACAAAACAATTAGAAAAAGAATAATTTCTTACCAAACTTTATTTAAAACCACTTCTTACTAGGAGTGGTTTTTTTGTTTTTAAAAAGTCTGTATCTTTAAGCAAAATTCTAACCAAATGAGTAACGATTATAAAGACAGTAAGTTTAAAGAACTGTTAGATAAACTACAACAAGAAAGTTGGCAATTAGAATTACTGATTTCTGGTTTTGCAATATTTGGTTTGTTTACTGCTTTTGAACCAATACAATTACAATTTCAAGTCGCTGAAAATCAACGAGATATTTATCAAACTTTAATCTGTTTAATAGGAATCATTGCTTGCTCTATATTAATTTTCAACTTGTTAATACATGTAATTTTAAGAGGATTATGGATTGGAGCGTTGGGCTTACGTTATGTTTCTGGAGATATTGATTTTGAAAAATTAAACTACCATAATAGGTTTACGAAACATTTAAAAAAGAAGATTGTTTCTTTTGACAAATATGTAGCGACCTTAGAAAATTATTGTAGTGTTTTATTTGCTGTGTCTTTTCTACTTATTTTTTATGTTTTAGGAATTTTTATTGTGCTAATATCATTAGTATTTGTTATTAATTTGATGGATAATGATTACAATTTAAATCAACATATTAAAAACTTTGTTGCAATTCCTATTATCATTTTTTTAGTCGTAGGAATAATATTATCATTCATTGATTTTATTACCCAAGGTTTTCTAAAAAAGAGAAAATGGTTATCAAAAATTTATTTTCCTTTTTATTGGGTCTTTAGTTTTTTAACATTATCATTTCTTTATAGACCACTGGTTTATAACTTCTTAGACAATAAATTCGGAAAGCGTTTAAGTTTTATTTTAGTTCCCTTTTATATTGGTATTGGTATTTTAATTTCGGTAGAAAATAGAAAATCTAATTATTTAGACACCAATAGCTTATCATCTAAAATTTATATGAAAAACAATAAGTACGAAGACTTATTATTAAAAGATAGCGATTTTGTTGAACACACTTCAATTCAATCTAAAATTATTACAAAACCTTACATAAAAGTATTTAGAGTATTTACTAAAAATTTAGAGGATAGAATTTTCAATTATCACCCATCACTAAAACCAGAAAAAGACCTTCGAGGTTTATCTTCTGATATTGTGTTTTCAGGAGACCCAACTAATACATGGAGTAAACGCGACAGTCTTTCTAAAGAGTACCTTAAAATATTTAATAAAACGCATGATATTTTTATTGACTCAATAAAATATAATAGTACATTTTTAATTACAAAAAACAAGAAAAATCAATTAGGTTTTGAAACCTATATTCCAACAAAAAGTCTTTCTGAAGGGCAACATCTTCTTCAATTATGGAGAATTAGAAAAAACAAAAAAGATACAATTCAGAGAGCCGATGTTAACATTCCTTTTTGGCATTATAAAAACTAAATATATGAAATCATTTTTAACACTAGTAACAGTACTATTTTCAATATGTATTTGTGCGCAAACAGACACAAAAATGTATGATATTATTAATAAAGTTTCTGTTGATAGAATACAATCAGATATTACAACTTTAGCAAATTTTGGCACAAGACATACCTTAAGCGACACAATTTCTAAAACTCGCGGAATTGGAGCTGCAAGACGTTGGATAAAATCTGAATTCGATAAAACAGCTTCAAAATGTAATAATTGCTTAGATGTTTTTTATCAGAAAGATTTAGTAAAAAAAGGAACGAACAAAAGAATTACAAAAGATGTTTGGGTAGTAAATGTGGTAGCCATTCAAAAAGGAACTAAAAATCCAAATAATTATATCATTATGTCTGGCGATATAGATTCTCGAGTTTCCGATCCTAACAATTATACCGAAGATTCTCCAGGGGCAAATGATAATGCTTCAGGAATGGCAGGAACAATTGAAGCCGCTAGAGTGTTAAGTAAGTACAAATTTGAAAACAGCATTATTTATGTTGGATTATCAGGTGAAGAACAAGGATTATTTGGTGGTAAAGGACTAGCTGCTTTCGCAAAAGAAAAAGGTTGGAATATTATCGGAATTTTAAACAATGACATGATTGGAAATATTACAGGTGTAGACGGTGTCATTGATAATCGTACATTCAGAATTTTTAGCGAACCTGTTCCACCAACAGAAACTGAACGTCAAAGAAAATCACGTCGGTTTTATGGTGGCGAAGTTGATGGAGTTTCTCGTCAGTTAGCTAGATATGTTTACACAACTACCAAAACATATATGCCAGAAATGAATCCGAAAATGATTTATAGACTCGATCGTTTTGGACGTGGCGGACATCATAGACCTTTTAATGATGCTGGTTTTCCTGGAATTAGAATTATGGAAGCCCATGAAAACTACACACAGCAACATCAAGATATAAGAACAGAAAACGGTATAGATTATGGCGATAAACTTGAATATGTAAACTTTAAGTATGCAAAAAAGTTAACAGCTGTAAATGCAATTAATCTTGCTTCGATAGCATCCGCTCCTTCAAGTCCAAAAGAAGTTGGTATTGGTGGAATTGTAGAAGCATCCGCTAGACTAAAATGGTCTAAAGTAAATGGAGCTAAAGGATATAAAATTTACTGGCGAGATACTACGTCTCCAACTTGGGACAACTTTAGATATGTTGAAAATTCTACTGAATTTACCTTAGAAGGAATTGTCATAGACAATTTCATGTTTGGAGTAGCTGCAGTTGGAAAAAATGGCCATGAAAGCATAGTAACATTCCCTAATAAAATAATGAGATAATTGGAAACCAGACCTCAACTTTATTTTAAAAATGATATTGAGTGGCGTAAATGGCTATCAGAAAACTACTGTTCTTCTGAAGGCATATATCTCATTTTTTACAAAGTTGAAAATGAAGAAGAATCCATGCGCTGGGAAGAAGCTGTAAAAGTAGCTCTTTGTTATGGATGGATAGATTCTACCGTAAAAAGTTTAGGTAATGGAAAACGTCAACAGTACTTTTGTCAAAGAAACCCTAAAAGTGTTTGGAGTGCTTTAAATAAAAAATATATTAAAGAATTAATCTCTAATAATTTAATGCACGAAAGTGGATTAGAAATTATAAAAATTGGTAAACAAAATGGTTCTTGGACGGCATTAGATGATGTAGAAAAAGGAATAATTCCTGAAGATTTAAAAGTTGAGTTTGATAAAAACAAAAACGCTTTTATTAACTATAAAAACTTTGCTCCAAGTTATAGAAAGAGCTATTTGTATTGGTTAAATCAAGCAAAAAGAGAGACCACAAGAAAAAACCGAATTACAGAAATAATTCGGTTGTGTAATGAGAATTTAAAATCTCATGGAATTAGGTGATTTCTACAATCCACTTATAAAACTACCATATGGATCTTTAAATTGTGTTCCATCTGCGTATCTGTATTTACTTAATTTCTTAAATTCTACCAACGCCCAAAGCACAAATTCTTTTACAAAATAAGCATCGTTTATATTCATATTTGGTTGGTATTTAAGTAAAAAATCTTTTAACGGTTTTACTTTGTCTAATTCATCTTTGTACTGCTTTTCTGTAAAATCATCTAACAATTCAAAATCTTCATCCGTATTAAAAAACCAAGAAACAATGTCATCGTAAGGAGATTCTTCTTCTTGTTTTTCTAACTTTTTTATTTCAGGAAAATACGTTGGAAACAATGTTTTAATTGCTTTCTTAATTAACGATTCTGCTACAACTTTTGCACCTTCTTGTTCACCTTCGTAAACCAATTCTACTTTACCTGTAATAGCAGGAATAATTCCATCAAAATCACTTAAGCGAATCATAGTCTTATCTTCTCCAGAAAGTAACGCTCTTCTTTCTGCTGTGCTTAACAAGTTTTCGAAAGCAGAAATACTTAAACGTGCACTTACACCACTTTTAGAATCTATAAATTCACTTTCTCTAGCTTCAAAAACAATTTGTTCAAGCAAATCTTTTGCCAATTCTGGAACTTGAATAAACTCTTTTTGAGAATTTACTTTATTCGTTTCTTGTTGTGTAATTATTTTTGCAGTTTCTATATCTTCTGGATAATGCGTTAAAATCTGTGAACCAATTCTATCTTTTAAAGGTGTAACTATACTTCCTCTATTTGTATAATCTTCAGGATTTGCAGTAAATACAAATTGCATATCTAAATCTAAACGTAATTTAAAACCACGAATTTGAATATCGCCTTCTTGTAAAATATTAAATAAAGCAACTTGAATTCTGGCTTGTAAATCTGGTAATTCATTTATCACAAAAATGCAACGATTTGCTCTCGGAATCATTCCATAATGAATTACTCGATCATCTGCATAACTCAATTTTAAATTAGCTGCTTTTATAGGATCTACATCACCAATAATATCAGCAACCGTAACATCTGGAGTTGCTAGTTTTTCTGCAAAACGATCATTTCTATGCAACCAATAAATTGGAGTTTTATCTCCTTTTTCTTTGATGATTTCAATAGCAAATCTTGAAATTGGATTTAAAGGGTCATCATTAATTTCTGATCCTTCAACAACAGGAATATATTCATCTAACAAATTTACCATCAATCTTGCTAAACGTGTTTTTGCTTGTCCTCTTAATCCTAACAAATTAATATTGTGTTTGCTTAAAATAGCGCGTTCTAATTCTGGAATAACCGTATTTTCATATCCGTGAACTCCAACAAAAACAGTTTCTTTACTCATCATTTTACTGATTAAGTTTTCTCTCAACTCATCTTTAATAGATTTTGATTGATAACCTGCTTTCTTTAAATCTCCTAATGTTTGTATATTTTCTAAATTCATTTCTCTGTTTTAGATACTAGAACAAAGAAAAGTGACATTACTCATCCTCTTAAATATTTATTCTAGTTTCTTTTATCTTAATTAACCTTTAATTCTTTTCTTTCTGTTTGTTTCGTAATCTTCAAAAATCATTTCTCCTAAATCTTTTAAACCTGTATAAAATGCTTTTCCTTGATTTGCTTGTGTAAATGCTCTTACAAATTGCATTAAATAAGGATCTTGAGCAATCATAAAAGTAGTGATTGGAATATGTAATTTTCTGGCTTGTTGCGCCATTGCATAACATTTGTTTACAATGTACTTGTCTAAACCATTACTATTTTTATAATACTGACCGTCTGGTAAACGCAAACAACTTGGTTTACCATCGGTAATCATAAAAATTTGTTTATTGGTATTTCTTTTTCTTCGAAGTAAATCCATCGCTAGGTTTAAACCTGCAACAGTATTTGTATGATATGGCCCAACTTGTAAATACGGTAAATCTTTAATTTTAATAGACCAAGCGTCATTTCCAAACACAATAATATCTAATGTATCTTTTGGATACCGAGTTGTAATTAATTCAGCTAAAGCCATGGCTACTTTTTTGGCTGGTGTAATTCTATCTTCTCCATATAAAATCATAGAGTGACTAATATCTATCATTAATACAGTACTCATTTGACTTTTATGAAGTGTCTCTTCAACTACTAAATCATTTTCAGTTAAACTAAAATTATCTATTCCGTTATTAATTTGTGCGTTTCTAATACTTTCTGTCATCGAAACCTTGTCTAACGAATCGCCAAATTGATAATTTCTAAAATCACCAGTATGTTCATCTCCAATTCCTGGAGATTTACTTTTATGATTTCCTGCACCACTCCTTTTTATTTTTCCAAAAATATGATTTAGTGCTTGCTGACGAATTGCGCGTTCAGTTTTTGGAGTTATTTTAGTACCTCCTGTTCCATCACCTTTTATTTCTTCTTTTATATAACCTTTCTTCTTTAAATCTTCTATAAAATCATCAATCGTATAGTTCTCATCAGTTAGTTTATATTCTTTATCCAAAGAGCGCAACCAATCTATAGCTTCATCAAAATCGCCAGATGTATGTGTTATTAGTTCTTTAAATATTTCAAAAAGCATCTCAAAGGGAGATTTATTTTCTGCTTCGTAGGTTTTAAAAACGAATCCTTTTCTTTTTGTATTGTTTTTCATTATGCTATAAAAATACGCCTTTATAAATCACATAAAAAAAGATTAACATTGCTTTAGTATATAACTGCATAAATTGAACCTATAAATAATGAGAAAGTTCGAGAAAAGACCACAATTTTATTTTAAAATGATTTTGAATAGTTAAATCAAATAAAAAGAGAAACTATACCATAAAATAGAGATGAAGAAATTTTATCACTTTGCGAAAAAAACACAAAATCAAAAGGTTAATTTTATAATATTGTTAACAAAATACTTTATTTTTTTAGGTATTTTTAACGTTTAATTCAAATCAAATATTCAAAATGTTTTCACAAAGACTTAAACTACTATGTTCTTTATTGCTAGTTGTAGCAATAACAGGCATACATGACGCAGATGCACAAAGAAGAAAAAAGAAAAAGAAAGACAAAGTAGAAGCAGCAAAACCGAAGCCAAAACCTAAAAAAAAGAAAACCAAAACTATTGCAGACTTAACTAAAAGCAGTAAAAAAATAGAAGGGTTATTTACTATTTATCAAGATACTGTAACGGGTGCAACAAAGATGCTAGTAAAAAAAGAGCAGCTAGATAAAGATTTTATTTATTTTGCTCAGATTGCCGATGGTATTACTGCTGTTAGAGCATTTAGAGGTGCCTATAGAGGATCTTCAATTTTTAATGTGAAAAAATACTTTAATAAAATTGAATTTATAGCACCTAACACTTCTTTTCATTTTGATGAAAATAATGCATTGCATAAATCTGCCAAAGCAAATATTAGTGATGCAGTTATTGCAAGTTCTAAAATTTTAGCTACAGATGATAAAACTGGCGAGTATTTAATAGACGCGAACAGTTTATTCTTATCAGAAACTTTTACGAGAATAAAAGCTCCTCGACGTCCAGGACAATCTCCTTATGCATTTAGTTTAGGTAGGTTTGATAAAAACAAATCTAAGATTAATGAAATAAAAAATTATCCAGAAAACACGAATGTTAAAACAGAATATGTTTACAGTAATCCATCAGTTTTAAATGGTGGTGGTAGAGATGTTAAAGACGGTAGAAATGTATCTGTAAAAGTATTTCATACATTTATGAATACACCAGAAGGTGATTATAAAATTAGGCTTGACGACCCTAGAGTTGGTTATTTTCACACACAAACTAATGACATGACAACTACAAATACTCTTAATTATAGAGATTTAGTTCATCGTTGGAAATTAGTGAAAAAGAATCCTGAATTAGGAGTTTCTGAACCTATAAAACCAATTACTTGGTGGATAGAAAACTCTACTCCTGTAGAATTTAGAGAAACAATTAAAGAAGGTGTTTTAGCTTGGAATGTTGCTTTTGAGAAAGCTGGATTTAAAAACGCGATGGAAGTAAAAGTTCAACCAGACGATGCTGATTGGGATGCTGGTGATGTGCGTTATAATGTATTGCGCTGGACATCTTCACCTAATCCTCCTTTTGGTGGTTATGGGCCAAGTTTTGTAAACCCAAAAACTGGAGAAATTTTAGGAGCAGATATCATGTTAGAATATGTACACTTTACTAATCGTGTAATTTATGATAGGATTTTCAACAATGCAGCTGCAGCTAATTATATTGATAAAGATGTAGAAAAGAACGATTTCCTTAATAATAAAGAGAACCATATGTATTGTTCTCAAGGACATTTAATGCATGAAAACACCATGTTTGGTAAAATTGTAATGGCTGCAACTGGTGCATCAGATCTTGAAATGGAAGGTATGAAAAAAGAAGGAATGATTTCTTTAATTATGCATGAAGTTGGACATACTTTAGGGCTAAATCACAATATGAAAGCGAGTCAATTATTTACTCCTGCACAATTAGCTGATCCAGACTTTATTAAAGGAAAATGTTTAACGGGTTCTGTAATGGATTATGCTGGAATAAACTTAACAAATGATCGCTCTAAACAAGGACAGTATTACGATATGGCAGTTGGACCTTATGATGTTTGGGCAATTCAGTTTGGATATCAAGACTTTAAAAACAACGCAGAAAGAGATGCTTTATTAAATAAATCGACTCAACCAGAATTAATTTTCGGAAATGATGCTGATGATATGCGTTCTCCTGGAAAAGCGATTGATCCACGAGTAATGACAGGTGATTTATCTAATGATCAAATTCAATATTCTATCAATAGATTTGAATTAGTAAATACCATGATGAACGATATTAAAGATCGTTTTTCTAGAAAAGGAAAATCGTACCAAGAATTAAGACAAGCCTATTATGTTTTAAATGGACAAGCTGCTAGAGCTGGAGATGTTATTTCTAGATTTATTGGTGGTGTATATGTAGATAGAGCAATGTCTGGACAAGTGGGAGAAACACAACCTTATACTCCAGTTAGTTTAGCAGATCAAAAAAGAGCTATGAATGCGCTAAAAAAACATGTATTTGCTCCAAATGCTTTTAAAGCACCGAAAGAAATTTATAATTTCTTAGCTAGACAACGTAGAGGATTTAATTTCTTTGGCGGACCAGAAGACCCAAAAATTCATGAGCAAGTTTTAGGATACCAGAGAAGAGTACTAAACCATATTTTACATCCAAATACTATTCAAAGAATATCTAATTCAGAATTATATGGTAATCAATATAAATTATCAATGTTTATGACAGATTTAAACAACACTATGTTTAAACCAGATGTGTATGGTTCTGTAAATTCATTTAGACAAAATTTACAAGCCACCTATACTAAAATGTTAATCAATATGGTTAAAGGAAAAAGTAGTTCTAGATACACAAATGCATCTAAAGCAATGGCGATGTATAATTTGAAAAATATTAAAACTTGGGTAAGTAACAATACTGGTAATATTGCAACAAAAGCACATAAAAACCAGTTAAAAATATTAATTACAAATACCTTAAAAGATATTAAATAACACAGATTATTTTTTTATTAAACCGTAATCGTTTATTTGATTACGGTTTTTTTTATATTTACTAAATAATGAAAAAACTTCTAAAAGTTCTCGGAATTTTAATTTTAGTCTTACTCTTTATTTATTTTTTAGGGCCAAAAGCAAGCATTCCACAATTAACTCCAGATCTACCATTAATTACTGATAACTTATCTGAAATTAACACCAATATTTTAGAAGAAAATAAAAACGAACTTATAAGAGAAGGCAATCATTCTAGAATAATTTGGGTAGATAGTATTGCTAAAAAAACTGAATATGCTGTCATTTATTTGCATGGTTTCTCAGCAAGTCCAGTTGAAAATGAAGAGTTGTACACTAATTTTTCTAAACGGTATACTACAAATCTATATGCTCCTCGCCTATTTGAACATGGATTGAGAACAGAAAACCCGTTACTAAATTTTACTGCAGAAGGATATATAAATTCAGCAAAAAAAGCATTAGCAATCGGAAAAAAAATAGGTGACAAAGTAATTCTACTTTGCACAAGTACTGGGGCTACAGCTGGCTTATATTTAGCAGCGCACCATCCTGAAATAGCAGGTTTAATTTTTGTTTCTCCGAATGTAGATGTATATGATACAAATTCTAATTTAATCACCAAACCTTGGGGTAAGCAAATATTACGTACGGTCATGGGAGGTGATTTTCAAGTTTGGTATCCGCCAAACGATGCTGACAAATATTGGTATGGAAAGTATAGAATTGAAGCTATTATTGAATTAAAAGCTATGATTGAAACTACTATGAAAAAAGAGACTTTCAAAAAAATTAATCAACCTCTTTTTATTGGCTATTATTATAAAAATGAAAAAGAACAAGATAAAACGGTTTCTGTAAAACGGATGCTAGACATGTTTGAGCAAACTTCTACCCCTACTAACAAAAAAATTAAAGTAGCTTTTCCTGAAGCTAAAAATCATTCTATAGCTTCTCGATTTTTTTATAAAGATTATTTAAAGGTACAAGATGCTATTTTTGATTTTGCCGATACAGTTTTAGAATTGAAACCTATAACGGAAAATGAGTAAAATTTTAATCTCTGGAGGTACTGGGTTGATTGGAGAGATCCTTCATGAAAAGTTAGTAGAAAATAATCATGAGGTAAGAATTCTTAGTAGAAACCCAACAAAATCGAATGAATATAAATGGAACATCAAAGAGAAGTATATTGATGAAAAAGTTTTTACAGATTTAGATTTCATCATTCACCTAGCTGGCGCTGGGATTGCAAATAAATGTTGGACAAATAAAAGAAAGCAAGAAATCATAGATAGTAGAGTCCAATCTACAAACTTATTATTTAAAAAAATTACCGAATTAAAAACACCTTTAAAAGGTTTTATTTCAGCTTCTGGCATTGGATATTATGGAGCAATGACATCTGATACTATTTTTAAAGAAGATGATAAACCAGAAAATGACTTTATTTCTAATGTATGTGTTTTATGGGAAAATGCAGTAAAAAAGTATAATCAAATTAACATACCAACTACTATTTTAAGAACTGGAATCGTATTAACAAAGAATGGCGGAGCATTATCTAAAATGAATACACCTATTTTTTTATCTTCATTAGGAAACGGGAAGCAATACATGCCGTGGATACATATCGATGACTTATGCAACCTGTATATAAAAGCAATTGAAGACAATACATTTACTGGAATTTATAATGCTGTGGCTCCAGAACATCAAACAAATTTATCATTTACAAGAACTTTAGGAACTGTTTTATCTAAAACTATACTCCTTATTAAAATCCCTTCATTTGTATTAAAAACAGTTTTTGGAGAATTGGCAAAGATTTTGCTATATGGGAGTAGAGTTTCATCAAAAAAAATAACAAAAACAGGATTTGAATTTGAATTCAAAACTTTGAACAAAGCATTAACTAACTTGTTATCTAAATAAATCATGTATAAAAAATCTATTTTAATAAATAGTCTACTTCTTTTATTGAGTTTTTCAATACTAGGCCAAACTTCTCTTTTCGAACATACAAAGACATTTACCAAGCAAGATACTTTACGTGGTTCTATAACACCTGAAAGAGCCTGGTGGGATGTAACTTTCTATGATTTAAAAGTAGCAGTAGATCCTGATAAAAAATTTATTAAAGGAAAAAACACCGTTCAATACAAAGTTTTAAAATCACATCAAGTTTTACAAATTGATTTACAACCACCTTTAAAAATCACAAAAGCAACACAGAAAGGAGAATCGTTAAGAATTATTTCTGAAGGAAATGCACATTTTATTCATCTAAATAAAAAACAAAGAATTGGCTCAATAAATTCAATAGATGTTTATTATGAAGGAAATCCTAAAGTTGCTAGAAATGCACCTTGGGATGGTGGATTTTCTTGGAAAAAAGATAGCAACGGAAATCATTTTGCAGCAACTTCTTGTCAAGGTCTAGGTGCTAGTGTTTGGTGGCCAAACAAGGATCATATGTATGATGAAGTTGATAGTTTGGCTATAAGCGTTCGAGTGCCTAAAAACTTAATGAACATTTCTAACGGACGCCTAAGAAAAGTTGAAAAACATAAAGATGAAACAACAACATATCATTGGTTTGTTGACAATCCGATTAATAATTACGGAGTAAATATTAATATAGGAGATTATGTTCATTTTTCTGAAAAATATAACGGTGAAGCTGGACTTTTAGACATGGATTATTATGTACTTCGTGATAATTTAGAAAAAGCAAAAAAACACTTTAAAGACGCTCCAAAAATGATGAAAGCATTTGAGCATTGGTTTGGTAAATATCCCTTTTATAAAGATGGTTTTAAATTAGTTGAAGCCCCTTATTTAGGCATGGAGCATCAAAGTTCTATCACCTATGGAAATAAATATGTAAACGGTTATTTAGGAAGAGATTTATCTAATACTGGTTGGGGATTAAAGTTTGATTTTATAATTATTCATGAATCTGGACACGAATGGTTTGCAAATAATATTACCTATAAAGATATAGCTGATATGTGGATTCATGAAAGCTTTACAGCTTATTCAGAAAATCTATTTTTAGATTACTATTATGGTAAAGAAGCTTCTGCAGATTATGTAATAGGTACGCGTTCTAATATTTCAAATGATATTCCAATTATTGGTCAATATGATGTAAATAGTGAAGGTTCTGGAGACATGTATTATAAAGGTGCAAATATGTTGCATACCATTCGTCAGCTTATAAATGATGATGAAAAATGGCGTTCAATTTTAAGAGGATTAAATAGTACTTTTTATCATAAAACAGTTACAACACAAGAAATTGAAAATTATATTTCTAAACAATCTGGTATAGATTTAAGTACTTTTTTTGACCAATATTTAAGAACAACTAAAATCCCTGTTTTAGAATATAAAATTGAAAATAATATTATTTCATATCGTTGGAATAATATCATTGACGGATTTATGATTCCTTTAAAAGTAGAAATTGATCGTAAAACAAAAATGATACATCCAACCAAAAGCTGGAAAACCATTAAAACAAATTCATCTAATTTTAATATAGATAGAAATTACTTTATAAAAATAAAGGAGTTATAGTTTAAACAAAAAGTAGTATAAAATATTACTTAAATGTTGAAGTAATTTTTATCTCAACATCATTCCAAGTTTTAGAAACACCATCTGTTCCTTTATGTAAGTCTTTACAGGCTTCATTTAAAGACGTCAATGCCTTTTGAGCATTCCAATTATTGATATTCATAATTGTAGAAAAAGTAAAGACCTTATCAACTAAACTATAAACAAAAGGTAATTTTTGACTTACGCCATTCATAGTTATTAAAGCATGTCCTTTTACATCATCTTCTAAAACTAATGTACCAGAAAGTAATTCAGTATTTTCCATCACACCAAAAAAGAACTTTCTAATTTTATAGTCTCTACTTGTATCTGAAGTAAAAATACTTGTTAACGGAATTGAAAATTCTGCGTTATTTATAGCTTCTCTTACAGTATTCCCTTCACCATTTGCCGTTATGTTAACTTTTTTAAATTGTCCTTTTACACCTATTTTCTCAGTAGTTTTATAGGCTGTCCAATTTATTTTATTTGAAGCTTCTTGTAAAGAAAATGCAGCAGTACTTTTTACTTTTTTCTCTACTTCTTCTGTTTTAACTTCTTTTTTCGCTTCTGATTTACAGCCAACAAAATATGGTGTTACAGAAAATAACAATATATAAATGATTAATTTTTTCATGAAGTCTTCTTTTTTGTTAAAATTTTCTTTGCTAATTTAATGTATTTCTTTTTAGCTTCTTCAGCTGGCATTCCGTTTAATTGCATCCAAGCATTGTATTTAAACGCACTTATTACATTAGATTCGTTATTAAAAGAGAAATTATCTCCAGTTGTAGCTTGCTTAAAAAAAGCATAAAATTGCAATCTAACATCTGGAGGAAGATTCATTCTTAATTTTGAAACTTCATCAAATGCTTTAGTAAACTTTTTATCTAACTCCTTACTCATAAAGATGCAATTTACTTTTCAGCAATTACTTGTACACCACCTTTTACTTTATCACCTAAGGCAACATTCACTTTAGTTCCTAGAGGTAAATAAACATCTACTCTTGATCCAAATTTAATAAAACCTGCATCAGTACCCTGCACAACAGCATCGTCTTTTTTAGCATAGTTAACAATTCGCTTTGCTAATGCACCAGCAATTTGTCTATATAAAACTTCGCCAAAAGACTCGTTTTCTATAACAACAGTAGTTCTTTCGTTATCTGTTGATGCTTTAGGATGCCAAGCTACCAAGTATTTTCCAGGATGGTATTTACTATAATTAATTTTTCCATTTGCCGCATAACGTGTAACATGTACATTTATAGGCGACATAAATATGGAAACTTGTAATCTTTTATCTTTAAAATATTCTGGCTCTTCAACCTCTTCGATCACAACTACTTTTCCATCTACCGGAGCAATAATTTGATTATCATTTATAACTGTTTTTCGCTTTGGATTTCTAAAAAATTGCAAAATCAATAAAACAAAAAGTATTACAACTCCTTGCAGTGCTTTCATCAACCAAAATGTTGAAATGAATTTTTCTGCGGCTAATATTAATGCAATTGCAATAATAAAAGTAATAGTTATAATAGTATATCCTTCTTTATGAAAACGAATCATAGCTTAAATTATAAAATGTATGTACAAATATACAAAGGGTGAAACAAACAGCAAACTGTCTAATCTATCTAACATTCCTCCATGACCAGGAAGTATGGTTCCGCTGTCTTTAACGTTTGCTTGTCTTTTAAATTTTGATTCAATTAAATCGCCAATTGTTCCAAGAATTGAAACTCCTGCAGCAATAATTAACCAATTAATAATTGAAAAATCTGTTAAATACATTGAAATAATATATCCAGCAATTAGAGAGAAAATCATACCTCCAATAAAACCTTCAATGGTTTTTTTTGGTGATACACTTTCAAAAAGTTTTGTTCTCCCAATGTTTTTACCAACAAAAAAAGCAAAACTATCATTTACCCAAATTAAGATTAAAATACTTAAGATTATATACGGGTGATACTCTTGATTATAAAAAGGAATTAATACAAGAAAACACATTGAAAACACAACATATCTTATGGTCGTTCCTAATTTAGATCGATCATTAGTGTAGGTAATTTCTGTTTTAGAAAATAGTTGATATATTAAATAAATGGATGATAAAATTGTAATCCCTAAAACTACTTTTAAGGCATAGTTTTCTGGCCTTTTAAACATCAGAAAAATAATTAAACCAAAAAATAAATAAGAAACAAAGCTTTTAAAATCAATCAACTTAGAGAATTCCCAAATACATAAAACTCCAAAAACAGAAATTAATCCGATATAAGAATACTCAGAATAAAGAATTGAAAAAATAACGACTACACCATAAATAAAACCAGTAAGAACTCTTGTTAATAATTTACTCATATTATAAATCTTCGAATAAGAGTAAATATAAATTTTTAGAATTACTGTTTCCGTAATTTAAAAAATTATCATCGTTTTTATTAATAGCGTATTTTTTAACAGCACTAATATTTGTTGGAATATTTTCTTTACAGTTTGTTTTAATACCAGTTAAACCTTGTCCAGTATCTTTTACCAACTGACTTGTCTTTGCGTAGACAATAAAGTTATCTGAAAGCTCAGAAAGTTTTTTACTTTTTATTTGATTTGATGAAAATAAAATATCTCCATTATCGGCAATTAAATGCTCACAAGTAGTAAAAAAGGGATCAGTAGTACTAAACTCTTCAACTAAAGCAATATTCGTTTTTTTAGCTAGTTTAATTAAGTCTTGATCGATAACAGATAATGTATTCCAATTATTCTCCTTAATAATTTTTTTCAAGCTTTCTGCAATCTCATTCTTTTTTGTACAATACAAAAACTTACCACCTTTTTTAATAAAATAATGTACAAAAGCATCGTCTAAAGATAAATTAACTTCTTGTTGTTTTATCTCCTGATCTTTTGTTGTGGTAACAACTTTAAAAAGTTTCTTAAAAAAACTCATATAAAAAATTAAAGCTTTATTTTTCCTCTGTACTTTCTTCTACTTGAGGTGTTTCTTTTACTTCTTCAATCTTTTCTTCTTTATCAAAAGGTCTTTTTCCGAAAATTTTCTCTAAATCATCTTTAAAAATAACCTCTTTTTCTAACAATAACTTGGCTAAAATAGATAATTTTTCTTTGTTGTTTGATAACAATTCAATAGCTCTCTGATATTGAGCTTCAATCATTTTAGAAATTTCTTTGTCAATTTTCTTTGCAGTTTCTTCACTATAAGGCTTTACAAAAGCATCATTACCAGAAGAGTCATAATATGTAATATTACCTACTTCATCATTTAATCCATAAACCGTAACCATCGCTCTTGCTTGCTTAGTCACCTTTTCTAAATCGCTTAAAGCACCAGTAGAAATCTTATCGAAAATAATTTTCTCTGCTGCTCTACCTCCTAAAGTAGCACACATTTCATCCAACATTTGTTCTGTTTGAACAATCATTCTTTCTGCTGGTAAATACCAAGCTGCTCCTAAAGATTGCCCTCTTGGAACAATGGTAACTTTCACCAATGGTGCTGCATGCTCTAACATCCAACTTACCGTTGCGTGACCTGCCTCATGAAAAGCAATTACTTCTTTTTCTTTTGGAGTGATTACTTTATTTTTCTTTTCTAAACCACCAACAATTCTATCAACCGCATCCAAGAAATCTTGATGATGAATTGATTTTTTATTATGTCTCGCAGCTATTAAAGCAGACTCATTACACATATTAGCAATATCAGCTCCAGAAAAACCAGGAGTCTGTTGCGCTAAAAATTCAACATTTACATCATCAGCTAATTTTAAAGGCTTAATATGCACTTCAAAAATTTCTTTTCTTTCTTTAATATCTGGTAAATCCACATAAATCTGACGATCAAATCTACCTGCACGCATTAACGCACTATCTAAAACATCTGCTCTATTGGTTGCTGCTAAAACAATTACGTTGGTATCTGTACCAAAACCATCCATTTCTGTCAGTAATTGATTCAATGTATTTTCACGTTCATCATTTCCACCTGTCATGCTATTTTTTCCACGAGCTCTACCTATTGCATCAATTTCATCAATAAAAATAATTGAAGGTGATTTTTGCTGTGCTTGTTTAAATAAATCTCTAACTCTAGACGCTCCAACACCAACAAACATTTCTACGAAATCTGATCCAGATAAAGAGAAAAACGGCACATCTGCTTCACCTGCAACAGCTTTTGCTAATAAGGTTTTTCCTGTTCCAGGAGGTCCTACTAATAATGCTCCTTTTGGTATTTTACCTCCTAAAGAGGTGTATTTTTCTGGATGTTTTAAGAAATCTACTATTTCTTGAACTTCTTCTTTTGCGCCTTCTAAACCAGCAACATCTTTAAACGATGTTTTTACTTTGGTGTCTTTATCAAATAATTTAGCTTTAGATTTTCCGATGCTAAAAATTTGTCCGCCACCTCCAGCACCACTTCCGCCGCCAGACATTCTTTTCATAAAAAACAACCAGATTCCAATTAAAATGATAAAAGGTAAAAAGCCAATTATCGTATCAAACATACTTGTTTGATTTTCATTTTTTAAATCAAAATCTAAAGAATTTAATTGTTTAGCAGTTTCTATTTTATTTTCAAAATTTTGTAAATCTCCAAAATTATATTCAAACAATGGCGATCCTTTTCTATAGAAAGGTGATTTTACTTGTTTCTTAAAACGTTCTTTTTCAATAGATTCTTCCTTAATAAAAATTTGAGCGACATTATTATTAATCACTAAAATTTTAGAAATATCGTTTTCATTCAACACTTCATAAAATTCATTTTTAGAAATGTTTTTTGAAGCTAAATCTCCGCTACTAAAAAATTGAATCCCGATTAACGCAACAAAAATTGCTCCGTAAATCCAATAAGCGTTAAACTTAAATTTAGGGATATTTGATTTATTATCTTTCTTATTCGTACTCATGTAGTTGTTGTTTCTAAATTTTTAGGAAACTGTATTTATTTCGGTAATTTTTGCATCGCCCCACAGACTCTCTAGATCATAAAAATCTCTAATGTGTTTTTGAAAAACATGAACTACTACGTTCACATAATCCATTAAAATCCATTCAGAATTCACTAATCCTTCTATGTGCCAAGGTTTGTCTTTTAGTTCTTTACTCACAGCTTTTTGTACCGAACCAGAAATGGCATTAACTTGTGTATTAGAATTACCAGAACAAATTATAAAATAATCTGTTACGGTATTGTCTATTTCTCTTAAATCTAACAGTTGGATATTTTCACCTTTTACTTCATCAATCCCTTTAATTATTACAGATATTAACTCATCTGCAGTTACTTTTTTTTCTGCCATTAAATTTTTTTAAGTTTTAGCAAAGTTATTATTTTTTTGTGACTAATTTATGTATTATTGAACTAGTTTACAGTTTATTTAACAGTTGAAAATAATCAAACTTAGTGCCACCAACTCTACTAATTCTTTTTTAAAAGAATTATCTCAAACTTCTGCCCTAAAAAACTACACATGTGTTGTTACAAAAAACCAATTAGAAGGGCGTGGACAAATGGGTGCTACTTGGCAATCTGAAGCAGGAAAGAACCTATTATTTAGTGTCTTTGTGAAATTTAACGATTTAAAAATCGACCAGCAGTCTTACCTAAATTTCGCAGTTTCATTGGCTATTTTCAATACATTAAACAACTATAAAATTCCTAAACTTTCAATAAAGTGGCCAAACGACATTCTGTCAGCAAACAAAAAGTTATGTGGTATTTTAATAGAAAACACTCTTAAAACTGACAAAATTGATTCAACTATTATTGGAATTGGCTTAAACGTAAATCAGCAAAAATTTTCAAACGATCTTTCTAAAGCAACTTCTTTAACAAAAATTTTAAAAAAAGAACTCAATCTTGATGAATTACTAAATGAAATTCTACTTGAAATAAAACATCAAATCAATATTTTAATTAGTGATGATTTTCAAATTTTGAAAGAAAATTATTTGAAGGTTTTATACAGAATAAACACGCCAAGTATGTTTAAAGATCAAAACAACAATCAATTTATGGGTATTGTTAAAGATATTTCTAAAACGGGAAAATTATGTGTTCAGCTAGAAGATGATTCTATAAAAGAATTTGAAATTAAAGAGATTACGTTTATTTAAAATTCTCTAAGTTTTCAGACAAAGTATCAATAAACTTCGTTAATGGCTTTTTAATCATCATTGCCATCATAGGGTTAAAATCTCCAACAAATTTTAATTGCACTTCACTTTCATTGTCAGAAACCTCATCTATATCAGCAGCTAATGTAAAAGGTAATTTACTACTTGCAGCACCTAAAGTAATGTTAGAATACGGGGTTTTTTCTTTTAAAATCAACCTAATTTCTGGCATTCCTTTCAATTGAAACAAAAAAGATTCTTTATCAACCTCAAATTTTTGAGTGTTTTCTGGCATTAAACCTTCAAAATTAGACAAGTCAGAAAAATACTCATACAAGTCTTTTCCAGATTTTTTTACTGATACTTTTTTTCCTTCAATATTCATTTTATTCGATATTTATTGTTTCCAAATATTTGGGTTTTTTCTCCACTCTTTTAAAGCAACCATTTCTTCATCAGAAATATAGCTATTTTCTGAAGCTAACTCCAATAAGTTTTGATAATCACTTAAAGTTGTTAATCTAACATTTTTATTTTTAAAGTTTTCAGCAGCAACATCAAATCCATAAGAAAAAATAGCAACCATTCCTTTAACCACTGCTCCTGCTTCTTTTAAAGCATCTACCGCATGCAAACTACTATTTCCTGTACTTATTAAGTCTTCTATAACCACTACATTCTGACCTTTTTCTAAATAGCCTTCAATCTGGTTTTTTCTACCATGCTTTTTAGGTTCTGGTCTAACATACACAAAAGGTATGCCTAATTCTTCGGCAATTAAAACCCCAATAGCAATTGCTCCTGTTGCAACACCAGCAATTACATCTGGCTTACCATATTCTTTATCAACAATTTTTGCAATTTCTATTCGTAAAAAATTACGAACCGATGGATATGAAAGTGTAATTCTATTATCGCAATAAATTGGTGATTTCCATCCAGACGCCCAAGTAAAAGGTTCGTTTGGACTTAATTTAATCGCCTTTATTTTCAGCAATAATTCTGCTGTTTTTTTTGAAATGTCTTTATCTAAAACCATATTCCACAAATGTATAAAGTTTTTGTAAATGACAAACCAATAATCTGAATCAATTCTTAAGAAAATCAATATATTTTTATGATCCTATTTTTTAAAAAAGCACAATATAGAAATATGTTTTAATCATAGTTCCATTCTATTGAAACTTATATCTTTGCCAACTTTAAGAAACAATAGTAAGTTATGACTGAATTTATCAGAAAAAGAGTAAAAAACGTTAGAAATGATGTTTTATCAGGAATTACAGTTGCATTAGCATTGGTTCCAGAAGCTGTGGCATTTGCATTTGTTGCTGGCGTAGACCCTTTAGTAGGTTTGTATGCTGCTTTTATGATAGGTTTAATTACTTCTATTTTTGGTGGAAGACCAGGTATGATTTCTGGAGCAACTGGCGCCCTAGCGGTTGTAATGGTTTCTTTAGTTGCGGAAGGAAATGCAATGGGAAGTCCTGATGAAAACTTAGGCTTATACTTTCTTTTTCTTACTGTAATTTTAATGGGAGTTATACAAATGTTAGCTGGAGTTTTTAAGCTAGGTAAATTTGTACGATTAATTCCACACCCAGTAATGATGGGCTTTGTAAACGGTTTAGCAATTGTAATTTTCTTATCTCAATTAGGGATGTTTAAACAAACTGTAAACGGTGAGAAAGTTTGGCTAGAAGGAAATAGTTTATGGTATATGATTGGTTTAGTTGGTTTAACCATGCTAATGATGTGGGGGTTACCAAAACTAAAAGCTACCAAGAAATTACCTGAAGCATTAATTGCTATTTTAGTTGTTTCTGCCATTGTAATTTTCTCAAATTTGGATGTTGCAACTGTTGGTTCTTTTATTAGAGATGGTGGTGGCGAAGGTTTAAAAGGCGGATTTCCAGTTCCTGTTTTAGAAACATTTTCTAAAATTCCGTTGAATTTTGCAACCTTAAAATTCATCTTTCCGTATGCATTAATTCTAGCCGCAATTGGTTTAATTGAATCTTTAATGACCTTAAATTTAATTGACGATTTAACAGAAACACGTGGTAATTCTAACCGTGAATGTATCGCACAAGGTGGCGCAAATGTTATTACAGGTTTATTTGGCGGAATGGGTGGTTGCGCCATGATTGGACAATCCATAATTAACATAAAAGGTGGCGGACGTGGACGTTTGTCTGGAATTACAGCTGCAGTAATGTTATTATTATTTATCCTCTTTGCCTCTTCTTATATAGAACAAGTACCTATTGCAGCTTTAGTAGGTGTTATGTTTATGGTGGTAATTGGGACGTTTGCTTGGTCTAGTTTTAGAATTATGAATAAAATACCTAAGACAGATTTATTTGTACTGATTTTAGTTTCTTCATTAACCGTAATCTTTGATTTAGCTATTGCAGTAATTGCTGGTGTAATAGTTTCTGCATTGGTCTTTTCTTGGGAAAATGCGAAACGTATTAGAGCTAGAAAACGTATTAAAGAAGACGGAACTAAAGTATATGAGATTTGGGGACCTTTATTCTTTGGAAGTATCTCTGCATTCAATGATAAGTTTGATGCTAAAAACGACCCAGATAAAGTAGAAATTGACTTTATTGAAGCTCGAATCTCTGACCATTCTGCTTTAGAGGCTCTATTTGTATTGGTAGAAAAATACCAAGCAGAAAACAAAACTATTAAACTAAAACACCTTAGCGAAGACTGTAAAGTCCTAATGTATAAAGCAAGTGATAAATTTCACGATATTATTATAGAAGATGTTGATGACCCTCGTTATCATTTAGCAGAAAATCCAGAAGCATTCCCTAAAGGTTTGGGAGAATATAAGTTTTAGGGAATTTGTAACATACTGAATAAAGTTCGTGTGAAATAACAAGAGTTTTTCTTTTGTTCAACAAGTACTTCTTAAGTAAAACCTTTAATACAGCTTACTATATCTTTTATGCTATTCTGTTTATTTAAACATCCAAGTTACTTTATGCCATAATGCTTCTAGAGGACCTCTTCTATGATGCTTCATCCACCAAGACGAAAAACTCCACATTAAAACAGATAGAAAAAGACCGATTAACAAACTGTATGTTGCACCCGTAAACTGATAAAATCCTAAACCAAATCCATAGTAAATAATTGATCCTGAAACAGACTGCATTATATAACAAGTAAGGCTCATTTTACCAATCGGCGATAAAACATTTAATATTTTTTTAAATACTTTATTATGAAACAGTAAGGTAAAACCAGAAACAATAACAATCATAAAAACTAGATTAGTCCATGCAGATTCAATAACTTTAACGGGTTGTTGAATGGCTTTACTTTCAATAAAAGTGTCTATGTTTTTTTGAAAAATAAATAAAGGAACAAATAATATTGAAGAAATAATCAATGCTTTTTTCCAAAATATTTTGTTCTTAGTCGTTAATGAGAAAACCTTTTTTCTACCCCCTAACATCCCTAATAAAAACAACGCTGGAATATAAAAAAACCGACCATTTTCATAACTCCATCTTAATACCCCAATTTTTCCATTAGTTAAATTCCCATAAACAGTATTTATGAATGAATCTCCTTTAATATACTCATTCATTTTACCAAAATACGCCCAAGATTCAGGATTAGAAACCACTGCATTTGGATTTTTAATTGCTTGAACTAAATTTAGCACCTCTAAAGGTTGTAATAGCAAGACAATTATTACAGCAAAAACTAACTTATTAGAAACTCTAGAAAAAGGTATTAAGCAAAAACCAAATACTGCATAAAGAGTAAGAATATCTCCTTGAAAAAAAGCAGAATTTATAATGCCAAAGCCAAATAGTAAAATCAATCTCCACGCAAATATAGAGTTAAAACTACTTCCTTTTTTTTCTTGATTATCATATTGAATTTGAAAGGTTAACCCAAAAAGTAAGGCAAAAATAGCATACGATTTCCCAGCAAACAGAAAGAATAAACCATCCCATATAATCTTATCGAACTGAACCATCCAAATTGGTAAATTCTTTGGTAAATGATACACGTCGAAATGCTCTAAATTATGAAGTAACATAATAGAGATAATAGCCAAACCTCTTAATGCGTCAACATTATGTAGCCTAATGGTATCTTTTATATTCATAATATTTGAGTAATTTTATTTTTGTTACCAAACATTATTTAACAATTTTCATCAAAAATTAGCAATTTATTTTTTTCTTTACACCAACCCATGATCACTTAATGGTAAAGAACGAATTCTTTTACCAGTAGCATTAAAAATAGCATTGCAAATTGCTGGGGCAATTGGTGGCACACCTGGCTCTCCAACCCCGGTAGGTTCGGTTTCCATATTATCAATTACAGTAACATCAATATTTGGTGCGTCTTTCATTCGTGTCATTTGATAATCAAAGAAATTATTTTGCTCAACTGCACCATCTTTTGCGGTTATTTTTCCATGCAAAGCAATCGACATTCCAAATATTGCAGCGCCCTCTAATTGATTGATAACATTATCTTTATTTAAGACCAAACCACAATCTATCGCAGACCAAACATTTTCTACTTTTACTTTATCATTCTTCACAGAGACCTCTACCACACTGGAAACATAACTGTAAAAACTATAATGTACAGCAAGTCCTAAACCATGATCTTCGGGTAATTTTCTTCCCCAATTGGCTTTTTTAGCAACAGTTTGTAATACATTTTTTAATCGTTTAGACTCAAATGGATGCGGAGATTTTCCTTTAGAAACTCTATCATTCCCCATTAAATCTAACTGAAATTGTAGCGGATCTTTATTTGCTTTCGCCGCCAATTCATCTACAAAAGAATTGATACCAAAACCACTGTGAATATGTACCACAGAACGCAACCAACCAATTCTAACATGCGCTTCTGCCTTGGCACTTTCTGTTCTAAAATTATCAACTTGGTAGGTGTCATTTGTAAAAGCACTTAATTCAAAACCAGAGGCATAATCAGACATTGGTTTAAAGGTTGACACAATAGATGGCAACGCAATTCGCTGAAACCAACCTGTAACATTTCCTTTATCATTTAACGCACCTTTAAAATATTGCGCACTAGTTGCATGATAATAACTGTGTTTGATATCATCTTCTCTTGTCCAAACAACTTGAACGGGTGCATTTATTTTTTTTGATAATGCAACTGCTTCAACAATATAATCTGGTTTTGATTTCCTTCCGAAACCACCTCCTAAAAAAGTAACGTTAATTGTTACATTCTCTTTATCAATCCCTAAATATTCTGCGGCTTCTGCCCTTGCCGTTTGTGGATCTTGAGACGGCGCCCAAACTTCACAAATTCCATCATGAAACCACGCTGTTGCATTCGGCACTTCCATTGGCGCATGTACTAAATGTGGTACATGATACGTAACTTCTACAGTTTCTGCTGCTTTTTTAAACGCTGTATTTATATTACCTTTTCCTCCAGGGATTACTTTTGCTTTTTTATGAACTCGATCCGTTATTTTTTTCTGAAAACTCTCTGAATTAAACGATGCATTATCTCCTTTGTTCCATTCAATTTCTAACGCACGTTTTCCTTGTATGGCAGACCATGTATTTCCTGCAACAACGGCAACACCACCTAACATTCCGAAAGGTCTTTCTACACGTTCCATTTCAACTACATTTTCTACACCAGCAATTGCCATAGTATCTTCTTTTTTATAACTTTTTACAGTTCCAAAAGTTACTGGACAACGTGCAATGGCTGCAAACTTCATATTAGGAATTCGGATATCAATTCCATAATTAGCAGTTCCATGTGTGAAATCTTTTAAATCGACACTTTTTAATTTTTTACCGATATATTTAAAGTCTTTTACTTCTTTTAATGTAACATCTTCAGCTGAAGGAACTTCTAATTTCATGGCATCATCAACCAAATCACCAAAGAAAATTTTCTTTTTATTAACTGAATTTACTACAAAATGATTTTCTGCTTTACAAACAGATGTTTCTACACCCCATTTTGTAGCCGCAGCCGAGATCAACATCATTTTTGCCATAGCTCCCATGGTTCGCATAGGCTCAAGCATCGTTCTTACACTTCTAGAACCATCTGTATTTTGATTCCCGTATTTTTCGTCACCTGTTGCTTGTTCTAAAGAAACATATTTCCAATCGGCTTCCATTTCATCAGCAATTGCTGAAGCTAAAGAAGTTCGTATTCCTTGTCCCATTTCCGAACGTGAAGCAACTAATAACAGACTTCCGTCCTTTTTTAAATGCACAAATAAATTGGGTTCAAAAGACGTCCCATCATCTATTCTTTTTATTTCTTTTTTATCGCTAGAAACATTACAACCTAAGATTAATCCACCAGAGGTTAAACCAAGTATTTTAACAAAACTTCTTCGATCTAAATTATAGTTTGTTTTCATGATGGATTGTTTTTAAGTGCTGCTGCTTTATGAATTGCTTTTCTGATACGCGTATAGGTTCCGCATCTACAAATATTTCCACTCATTGCTTTGTCAATATCTTCGTCTGTAGGATTCGAATTTTTATCTAATAAAGCGGTAGCAGCAATTAATTGCCCAGATTGACAATAGCCACATTGTGGAACATTTCCATCATTCCACGCTTCTCTAAGATGTTCTAAATTTTCTGAACTTCCTTCGATAGTAAATATTTCTTTGCCTGCTGCGTAGGAAACTGGAATGCTACAAGAGCGTGTTAAGTTTCCGTCTACTAAAACAGAACAAGCTCCGCATTGGCTTACACCACATCCAAATTTTGTTCCCGTTAGTCCAACTATATCTCTAATAGCCCATAATAATGGCATGTCGTCTGGAGCATCTACACGATGACTTTTTCCGTTGATTGTTATTTCTTGCACATTTGTAGTTTTAATGCTTTCAATTTACAACTTTTTTGAAAATTCTTTTAAAATTGATGTTAATTAAATTTTAAAATCAAATACTTAAAAATATTATTTAGTATTTTTGAGGACTAAAAATTGGTTAACCAATTTATATTTTAATTTATGTCACAAAAAAAAGTTCTTTATTTATTATTAATGCTTAGTTATTCTTCGTTTTCTCAAGTTACATTAACTGCTGATGGAGAAGGAAATACATACGAATTAATCAATTCGGTTTTAGCACCAAATTATAATGTGGTTGAAGTACCAGATTGTAATCACGTTAGTTTTGGAAGGCATATTGATGAAATTTTTGACGCAGATTTAAATAAACATGTTTTCAGATTTATCATTCATACTGAGAATGATAATGACCGTTGTCAGAAATTTGATAGACAACGGAATGAAATAAAAGCTTATGATAAAAGTCCAGAAAATTTATTAGGTGTTGTTGGCGAGCGTGTAATTTACAAATGGAAAATGAAAGTTGATAAAGATTTTCAAGCTTCTCCTAACTTTACTCATTTGCATCAATTAAAATCTGTAGGTGGTGATTATTCTTCAATACCTATGTATACATTAACTGCAAGAAAAGGGAATCCTGATAAGTTAGAGTTAAGATATACAAATACTAACAGTCAAAGTACCATAAAGAAAGTAGATTTATCATTATTAAAAGGGACTTGGGTAGAAATTACTGAAGACATTAGTTATGGCTCAAATAAAAATTACTCGTTAATAATTAAAAGAGTCGATAACCAAAATACTGTTTTTGAATACAGTAACAACAATACAATAAATTGGCAAAATGGAGCCGAATTTGTTAGACCAAAATGGGGAATTTATAGAAGTTTATTAAACGTTGCTGATTTAAGGGATGAAGAAGTATTGTTTGCAGATTTTAGTATTGAGCAAGTTTCTCCTTTATCAATAGAAGAATTATCACAAAACACTCAGACTATTAAAACGTACCCTAACCCAGTTAAAAAAAGGCTTTTCATTAAAGAAACAAATGAGCACCCCTTTAACTCAATCAATATTTTTGATGTTATGGGAAAATTAATTTTAGTAAAAAAATCAACCATAAAAGATTCAATTGATGTTTCAAATCTAAATAAAGGTATGTATTATTTTATCTTTAAAGTGGATCAAAAAATTGTAAGTAGAAACACAATAATCATCAACTAAATAAAATCATTTTAAATTTCTCTTTTATAATTCTAGCATATAAAATTACTGCTTAATTATGTTTAGTTTTTTTGTTACTTGATATAACATTTATTTTAATGTATATTTGTAATGATACCTTAATAAAAACTAAAACGATAATTAAATGGGGAAAAATATTTCTACACCACAGAATGGAGCAGTTGCTAATAACTCGGTTGATAGTAGAATAGCTGCAGTAAGAGATTTAATATTTTCGGAAAATATTCAACAATACGACGAACAATTTAATGATGTTAACTCAAAAATTGAAGCTCTTAGAAAAGAAACAGAAAGCAATCTTCATCAAACTACTCAAAGTATTGAGAAAAAGTTAGCAGATCTACAAAACCTTATGGAAAGTAGGTTTGACGCACTTACCAAAGACCTTGACAAAAGACTTGAAAAATTAGACGATACTAAAGCAGACAGAAGAAAACTAGGAAAAGCATTAGAAAAAATAGCTCTTACGTTACAGGGATAAATGAAAAAAACTATTGACAATAAAGATATTATTGACAAACGTTTTGAAATTCTCAAGGACCTTTTATTACAAGATGAAAGAGAAAACTTTAACACCTTAAAAGAAGAGGTTTTAGTTCAAGAGAAATTTTCTGGACGTGTTTCTCCTCTTGTAGATGAAAAAATAGAAGATCTTCGTGAAAATTTCCCAGAATATTTTGGAGATACGATTACCGAAACTATTAAAATTCAAATTAGAGATTCTCAAGACGAAGTTGTAGAAGCCCTGTACCCTATTATGGGTAAATTAATCAAGAAATTTATTGTTAAAGAAATTGCTGACTTATCAGATAGCATCAATCAAAAAATAAAAGAGTCCTTTTCTTTTAAAGAAAAAATAAAACGTTTTTTCAGAAATGATAAAAATGTTAATCAAGGTGATGAAATTTTACAAGATGTATTTGAGCCTATCTTAGAAGAGATATTTATTATAGAAAAAGATTCTGGCTTATTAGCGGGAAGTTATTCTAGAGGTAATATTGCTGATAAAGATATGGTTTCTGGCATGTTAACAGCAATTAAATCATTTGCTGAAGATGCTTTTTCTAAAGAAGGACAAAACTTAGAAGATATTAAATTTGAAACATTTCAATTAACCATACATAATTTTAAATCGATATACATTGCAATTGCAAGTTCTGGTATATTAACCCCTGGATTTAAAAACAAACTTTCTGATGACATTAATAGTTTAGCAGAAATCATTTTAAGAGATCGTTCTTTTTTATCTGATGAAACTAAATTAAATAGTTTAATAGAAGAAAGTTTAATTAACAATAAATAATTACTACATTTAGTAACTATAACCAAACTGAATGACTGCAAAAAAAGTATTACTTGTTGGTAATTTTGGAGTAGGCAAAACCTCGCTAATAAGAAGGTTTGTAAAAAGTGTCTTTTCCGAAGATTATATAAGTACTATTGGCGTAAGAGTTAGCACAAAAATAGTGGAGCATAAAAATGACACTATTAAGCTATTAATTTGGGACGTTTCTGGAACTATTGGGAAAGAAAAGCTACCAAAATCTTACTTTTTAGGCGCAAGCGCTGCCATGTATGTTTTTGATTTAAGCAGAAAAGAAACTTACGAAAATATTAAAGAAAACCTAGATAGCGTTAAAGAATTATCGGGTTTAAAAAACATTATAGTAGCAGGAAACAAAAAAGATCTAGTAACTACTAAAGAATTAAATAAAATTAAAGACTTAGTAAACGTAGATTTTTTTACCAGTGCAAAAGAAGATGAAAATGTAGAAGATGCTTTTCAGCTTTTAGCAGAAAAATCGTTAAAATAAACCTTATTAATATTGATAATATCACCTAAAATAGAAAAAACATTTATTCAATTAGAATTAGATTTTTCTGGTGTTATTAAAAACATTCTTTCGGGTACTTTTGCAAAAAAAGAATTTAAAATTAACGATTCTATTTATGAAACCTGTTCTTTTTTAGAAGCTACATTAGATGCTTTAATTCTTAATAAAGAATTTGAAATGGATGGTATGGTAATTACCTCATCCAATAAAGAATTTAATATAGATATTGAGCTATTAAAAAATGAAGATTCCATTACTGTTACTATTTTAGATAGAACTTCTACCTACAAATACATCACAAAATTAAACCAGAATAGAAACGATATTTTTTTAGTAAAAAGCAAACTTGATAAACAAAACAAAGAGCTTGACACACTAAAAAAACGTGCAGAAAAATTGAACAAAGAAAAATCTCGATTTTTAGCGATTATGAGTCATGAGATTAGAAATCCTTTAAATTCAATTTTAGGTTTTGCTGATTTAATTTTTTCTAACGTTAAAAATCCTGAGATTAAAAAGTATGCAGAATCTTTAGTTATTTCTGGCAAAAATTTGAAAGTAATTGTAAATGATATTTTAGACTTCTCTAGAATTGAAGCAGGTAAACTAGACTTATCTGAAACACCAATTTCAATTAAAGAGATTGTAGAGAATGTAATTAACAATTTTAAACTTCATAACAGCAAAAGTCATATAAAATTAAGCAGTGCTATTTCAGACGAAATACCTGAATCTGTTATTGGAGACTCAGTTAGAATTTCTCAAATCCTTATAAACTTAATTGGTAATTCTCTAAAATTCACCAACGACGGTAGCATCACTATAGAAGTTGATGTACAGTCTATTAAAAAAAATAAAGTTATCCTAAGTTTTAAGGTTAAGGATACTGGTAGAGGGATGACACCTAAACAATTAGGTAAGATTTTTAAAGAATACGAGCAGACAGATATAGATGATAATAGAGTTTTTGGAGGTGCGGGCTTAGGTTTATCCATTGTAAAATTGTTAACCGAATCTATGAAAGGTAAGGTTATTGTTGATAGCGAATTACATATTGGAACGACCTTTACTATAAATATTCCTTTCGAAAAACCATTAGAAACTAAAAAAGTTGTTGAAACTAAAGTAAACGACACTTCTAAAGTTAACGGTTTAGAAATTTTATATGCTGACGATGATGAGTTTAACCGAATGATTGCCGTTCATTTATTAAAGAAAATGGGCGCAAAAACAACTATTGTAAACGATGGTTTAGAAGCATTTAATAAACTAAAAGAACAAAAATTCGACCTTGTTTTATTAGATATTCACATGCCGCACATGACAGGTGAAGAGTTAATAAAGCAAAAAGAATTGTTTTTAAAACATAATGCTACCATACCTGCATTAGCAATTACTGGAAACACAAGTGTAGATGATATTAGACGTTATAAAAAACTTGGTTTTTCTAGAGTAATTTCTAAACCCTATACGTCAAATGAGCTTTTAGAAGTGATAAATTCTGTTTTAGAAAATTAATAAACTTTAAAAACTGGCATTCTTAAATGCGCCTTTTCATAATGTGGCGTTTGTTTATAAATCCAATATAATTGCGCTCTAGAATTTTTAGCAAAATCAACATTACTTTTTAATTTCTCTTCATAAGCTAATTTTATTGCTGGATTTTCTTTTAAAAATTGCTCAGCAACATCTTCAAAAACATAAGGAGAATATCCTTCTTTTTGCTGCAAAATTGTATCAAAAAAATTCCAATTATAAAATGAATCTACCGCTTCTGCTTCTAAGGTTTCAATAATATATCGTATTCCATTTTGATTCGTAGGAATATAAATAGCACCTTTTTTAAAATGAATCTCTTCTTTTGATTTTGTTACGGAAGTATTGTAATGTAAATAATGACCTTCATAGGCTGATTTTCTCGTTTTATAATCTGCAATATGATTCACCTCAACAGTTATAACTGTGTCCTTTTTTATTCGAGTAAATTCGATGTTATTGTTTTCTAATCGATCAATAATTTTATGCCAACCTTGTTGTAAAATATATGCTTTAGGAATCGTTACTTTTTTTGTAGCAACATAGTTATTGAAATAATTAACCTCTTTTTTAAAAGGCTTCGTTTTATCATAAAACAACCGTTTACCAGTTGTTACCTTACTATCAATTATTTCTCCTTCATAGCCTTTAAAAGAAAATGTTGATGGATTTTCTTTATCAACTTTAAAAGTAATCGGATATGTTTTTTTATCGATTAATTCTTGAACTACATTTTTTCTTAATTCTTTAATTTTTACTGATTGATTCTCTGTAAAATCTAAGGTAGAAAATAGTAATTCATACGTTTGTTCTACTCTAGTTTTATACGGTTTTAACATGTGAGTTTCAACCATTAAACCAAACGTATTAAATAAGGTTGTGTATCCTGTTGAGTATCTTGGCGAATCAAAAAACTGACTCCATCCTTTTTCTGGAGTTGTACCCCAAACATTAACATAGGGTGTAATATCAATTCCCTTTTTATTGAGAGAGTTTTCTAAATCAGGTCGCATTTCTTCTTCCAAAAAAGCACCTAGCTTCCCTCCTAATTTATTATGTTGCGTATACAAATGTGTAATTGCGTATTGATAATCTGCTCCATTACTTACATGATTATCTACAAATACATCTGGATTCACAGCATGAAATATTTCTGCAAAAGCAACAGCATTTTTTGTGTCTTGTTTTATAAAATCTCTATTTAAATCAAAATTTCTAGCGTTTCCTCTAAAACCATATTCTTTTGGTCCTTGTTGATTTGCTCTCGTATGCGAATTTCTATTTAATGCACCACCAATATTATACACAGGAATTACACAAATCAAGGAGTTTTTATATTTAGTTTTTAACGAATCATTTTTTACTATATCACGTAATAATAACATCGAAGCATCAATTCCGTCAGATTCTCCAGGGTGAATTCCATTATTAATTAATACCCGATTTTTAGAGCTAGTCTTTATTTTATTTAAGTCAGTTTTTCCATCAGTATTAAAAACAACTAAATGTAAAGGTTTTCCAGAGTCGGTTTCACCTATTTCAAATAATGAAATTTCGCTAAAACTATTGGCTAAATCTTTATAATAAGAAATTACGGCTTCATATTCTGGAGTTTCAGTTCCGCCTGATTTTTCAAATAGGGTTGTAAAATCTTTTTCAGCTTCTTTTTTTTCTTGCTGACATGAAACTATCAAAATAAAAATCAGAAAATATTGTAGTAGCCTTTTCAAAATTAAATACTTTTAGTTAATTATATAAGATATCTCGACTCCGCTTGATATAACAGTTAAATATTGCTATTTTATTTTAACCGAAGGAGGAATTAACTGTGTTGCATCACCTCCATTTCGCATGATATCTCTCACAATCGAAGAACTAATAAAAGACGTATCTGCACTAGTTAATAAAAACACAGTCTCAATGCCTGATAATTTTCTATTGGTTTGTGCAATTGCTTTTTCAAACTCAAAATCGGCAGGATTTCTTAATCCACGTAAAATAAAATCAGCATTGATGCTTTTACAATAATCTACTGTTAAACCAGAATAAGTTTCTACAGAAATTTTGTCTTCAGCAAAAAAAGTGCTTCCGATAAAGTTCTTACGTTCATCTAAAGAAAACATGTAATTCTTCTTAGCGTTTACGCCAATAGCAATAATTATTTCATCAAAAAGTGGAATGGCTCTTCTAATAATATCTACATGACCTAATGTTATTGGATCAAATGACCCTGGGAATACAGCTTTTTTCATAATAAAAATGTTTAATCGTTTATTTGTTTAAAAATTCATCTGTTTTACAAATAAACATATAACAAATCAACTTGCTTTTAAAGCGGTTTCAATAGCATTAGAAAATAACGCTTGTAAAGAAATCCCTGCTTCATTAGCTTGTTGAGGTAAAATACTTTCTTCTGTTAAACCTGGAACTGTATTCATTTCTAAGAAATGTGGAATTCCATCTACCAAAATATATTCTGATCGTGAAAAACCAGACATATTTAAAATTTCATATACTTTTTTAGCGATTTCTCGTACTCGTTTCTCTTCATCATCAGAAATTCTTGCTGGTGTAATTTCTTGCGATTTCCCTTCGTATTTAGCTTCATAATCAAAGAAGTCATTTTCAGTAACAATTTCTGTAATTGGCAATACTTTCGTTTTTCCTTTATATTGAATTACTCCAACCGAAACTTCTGTTCCATCTAAAAAAGACTCAATTAAAATTTCTGAATCTTCTGCATACGCTTTTTCTAACGCAGGATTCATTTCTTCTTTTGTGTGAGCTTTTGAAATTCCAAAACTAGAACCCGCATTATTTGGTTTTATAAAACAAGGCAAACCAACTTTTTCAATAATAGCATCTAAGTTTATTGCATCACCTTGATTTAAATATACTGATGTTGCAGCAGGAATTCCGTATTGTTTTACAACACTTAAGGTATCACGTTTATTAAACGTTAACGCCATTTGATAAAAAGATGCTGACGTATGTTTTAATCCTATTAAATCAAAATACGCTAAAACAGTTCCGTTTTCTCCTGGCGAACCGTGAATTGCATTAAATACACAATCGAAAATAACTTTACTACCATTACGTGAAAAAGAAAAATCGTTTTTATCAATTGGATATTCAGTATTCTCATCATCTAAAACCGTCCAACCTTCTTGTAAAACATGAACTCTATATGGATTATATTTTTCTTTATCTACATGATTATAGACAACATTTCCACTTTTTAAAGAGATATCAACTTCCGAAGAATATCCACCCATAATGATGGCAATATTTTTTTTCATAATTTGGGATCAATAAAACAAATTTATCAAAATATAAATAGAATCCACAACGTTTACTTTTTATATATTTGTGAAACCAAAAAATCAGTACATGAGTTTACTTCAGTTCTTAAAAAGCAAGGCGTTTTTAAAACAAATAGGATTGGCAATTTTAGGATTGTTAGCTTTTATTTTTATTTTAAATTGGTGGTTGGGTTTTAGCACAAATCATAGTCAAAAAATTCAAGTTCCAGATTTACAAAAAATGTCATTGGCTGAAGTTCAAAAAAAATTAACCGATTTAGAATTAGACTTTATTGTGATTGATTCTGCAAGTTTTAATCCAAATTACCCTATAAAATCTGTGATTGAGCAAAATCCAGAAGCTGGCGATTTTGTAAAAGAGCAACGTAAAATATACTTAACCTTAAATCCGTCTAGATTTAGAGATGTTAAAATCCCTGAATTACTAGGAAGAACTAAACGTCAAGTAGTTACACAATTAAGTGCTATTGGTTTTAAAGTTGGTAAGTTTACATTTATTCCAGATTTAGGAAAAAACGTTGTAAGAGGTTTCCGATTTAAAGGCGAAAAAGTAAATCCAGGAGATAAATTACCTAAAAACTCTGTGATAGACTTAGTTTTAGGTGATGGAAATGGGTATTAGTTAGATGTTAGTAAAAACAATAAAGTTTAAATACTTTGTTTCCCTTAAATTATAGAAGTGCAAGAGAATAATCCACAAGATTTAGAGAACGACGAATTATACGAGCATTATCGATTTACTGCAGGTAGTGGTCAAGAACCATTACGTGTCGATAAATTTTTAATGAATTTTGTAGAAAATGCTACTAGAAACAAAGTGCAACAAGCTGCAAAAGCGGGTAATGTTTTGGTAAATGATGTTGCCGTAAAATCGAACTACAAAGTTAAACCTAATGATGTTGTACGAGTAGTTTTGGCACATCCACCACACGAAAATTTATTGGTTGCAGAAGATATTCCGTTAGACATTGTTTATGAAGATGATACTGTAATTGTTGTCAATAAATCTGCAGGAATGGTTGTGCATCCTGGTCATGGAAATTATTCTGGGACCTTGGTAAACGGATTAATTCATCATATAGAAAATTTACCGACCAATTCTAACGAACGCCCAGGTTTGGTTCATAGAATTGATAAAGATACCAGTGGATTATTAGTAGTTGCCAAAACGGAATTTGCCATGGCACACTTATCTAAGCAATTTTTTGACAGAACTACAGAGCGTTTGTATTACGCTTTGGTTTGGGGACATATGGATGAAGATGAAGGCAAAATTGAAGGACATATTGGACGTAGTTTAAAAAACCGTTTACAGATGTCTGTTTTTCCTGATGGTGATTTTGGAAAACATGCAGTCACTCATTTTAAAGTTTTAGAAAGATTAACGTATGTTACCCTAGTACAGTGTAAATTAGAGACTGGAAGAACACATCAAATTAGAGCGCATTTTAAACATATTGGACATACTCTTTTTAATGACGAACGTTATGGTGGAGATGATATTTTAAAAGGTACTACGTTTACTAAATACAAACAGTTTGTACAAAACTGTTTTAAAACATTGCCAAGACAAGCATTGCATGCAAAAACCCTAGGATTTACTCACCCAACTACTGGAGAGTTTATGCAATTTAATTCTGAAGTTCCTGAGGATATTAGCAACTGTTTAGAAAAATGGCGTACCTATTCTGAGAATTCTAAGGATATAGATTAAAGTTTTGGAGCTGGTTGATTCCAATTAGCTAAATGTTGAACAATTCCTGAATAAAATTCAATAACCATTTTCTCTATTAATGCAATAAATTTTTTATTGCTTCCAAAACTTGCATTAAATTTTGACATTAAAACAATATTAAATGCCTGAATTTCTTTTCCCTTGGTATCTTGTAACAAAATTTCAAAACCCGTTATAGGAATTCTTATATTTTCTCTTGCATGCTTAACATTTGCTTCAATTAATAAATCTTTTTCTAAAGTAGAAAACACTAATTCATTTTTCTTTTTTGCTGACTCTAATTGTTTTCCTATCCAAGTTATTTTAGCAATTGTTCCTTTATTTTGCGGAGGGTTTACCTTTACCGCCATAGAAACTGTTTTAACTTCAAAATCTAATCTTATTTTTATATTTGAAACAGAATTTTTCACACTTAAGTTACCAAATAATTCTTCACTTTTCACAATTCTTCTTACATCATCCTTAACACTGTCTTTATTTCTATTTGTAGATTTAACTAAAACCCCAAGTTTTCTACTTAAGAATAAAGCCATATCTTTTTCCTCCTCATGCCAACTTTCTACAGCTTCAATAAGACTAGTATCTGTAACCCTTAAAGGAATTCTGTTAGAAATATTATCAACAGTTTCTTTCCAGCCTTTTTTCATCATATGATAACCATTGATACCTGAAGTTGGACTGTCAAAATAATATAAAACTTCCTTCATTATTTCTACCTGATCCTCATCCTTTATGTTTGCATCATTTTTAAAAAGCAACAATTGACCTTTGGTCATTAGATATGTCCAAGAAAAATGATATAAAGAAAAATTTCTTGGTGCTTTTGCATTCACAGGCGACAAGCTTGAATCAGAAACAAATTCATTTGAAATTGTAGCCATTTTAGAAACACCAATCTTTTTACAAAGATTAATATATTTTTCAACTTGATTTTTATCCACACTATTGTTTTTGTTTTTCATTTCAAAAACAACTGCATCTTTAATTATTCCTTTTGAAACAACTAATATCAACCCATCTATTCTAGAGCTTGTATTAATATCATTAAAGACCACTTCTGTTAAATAATAAATTTTTCCAATTTTACTAAGCTTAATTTCCTTAAATATTGAGTTTCTATACTCTCTAATTAATTTAATAGATGATAAAAAAATTGAAGTTAAAGCACCTTCATCTCCAGTTTTAAGCAATGGAATCAATCTTGCCTCTTGAGAGATTATTTGACCAGATTCTTTAAAGCTTAAAAAATCTTCATATTTAAGCCCTATAAGCTTTGAGAATTTTTTCTTATGCATATTATATTTTTATACTAAAATAGTAAAAAAAACTTAAGGTTATTTTTTTTATAAATTTCACAAATACTATTATCAATTTTAAAATCACTAAAATTTGAATTTTCTTTATTTGAATTGTACTTTTACATTATAACAATTCAACATTTAAAAGCATCAACATTTTTCAGTATGAAAATAATCATATCTCCAGCCAAATCATTAGATTTTGAGACTAAAGCTAACACAAGCTTGCATACACAACCTCAGTTTTTAGATCAATCAGAAAAACTAAACAAGAAACTAAAAACGTTGTCTAGAAAAAAGTTGGGCGATTTAATGAGTATTTCTTCTGCGTTAGCCGAATTAAATTACGAGCGTAATCAAACATGGCAACCTCCTTTTAATTTAGATAATGCTAAACAAGCTATTTATGCTTTTACTGGTGAAGTTTTTAGAGGAATAGATGTAACCACTTTATCCGAAGAAAAATTGCCTTTATTGCAAAACAATTTACGCATTTTATCAGGTTTATATGGTTTATTAAAACCGTTAGATTTAATTCAACCGTATCGTTTAGAAATGGGTACACGCATAAAGGTTGGAAGAAAAGATAACTTGTATAAATTCTGGGGAGACGAACTTGCCAATACTTTAAACAGCGAAATAGAAGATGATGAGTTACTTGTAAATTTAGCCAGTTCAGAATACTTTAAAGCAGTAAATCAAAAAGTATTAAAAGTCTCCATGATAACTCCTGTTTTTAAAGATTTTAAAAACGGGCAATACAAAACCATTATGACTTTTGCTAAAAAAGCACGTGGATTAATGGTACGTTATATCATCGATAATAATATTAAAACCATAGAAGATTTAAAAGGTTTTAATGTAGATAAATACGGGTTTTCAGAGAGTATGTCTTCAGAAACGGAATTGGTATTTACACGATAGTGAAAATCGACAAAAAATATATTTATATAACCTTACTTTTATTTTTAATAGAGGTATTGATAGCAACTTTTTTTAAAGATAAATTTATAAGACCTATTTTAGGTGATGTTTTAGTAGTGATATTATTATTCTCTTTTTGTAGAATTTTTTATCACGGAAATTCAATAAAATTAATTATTGGAGTTTTAATATTTGCTTTTATAATTGAAATATTGCAATATTTTCAATTTGCTTCTCTCTTGGGTTTAGAAAATAATAAAATTGCAAAAATAGTTTTAGGCTCAACTTTCGATTGGCTAGATTTATTAGCTTACTCAATTGGCGCTTTATTATGTTTCCCTTTAGATAACAAATTAACAATCAACTATTCTAACTGTAACAGCTAATCCACCTTCAGAAGTTTCTTTATAATTACGGTTCATATCTTTAGCGGTTTCCCACATCGTATCAATTACTTTATCTAATGGGACTAATGATTCTTTAGGATTTGTTTCCAAAGCTAATTCTGCTGCATTAATTGCTTTTATTGCCCCCATTGCATTCCGTTCTATACATGGAACTTGAACCAAACCTCCTATTGGATCACAGGTTAAACCTAAATGATGTTCCATAGCAATTTCTGCTGCCACTAAACATTGTGCAGGAGTTCCGTCTAACAATTCTGTTAATGCCGCCGCCGCCATAGCCGAAGAAACACCAATCTCTGCCTGACAACCTCCCATTGCTGCAGAAATTGTAGCATTTTTCTTAAAAATACTTCCAATTTCTCCAGCCGTTAACAAGAATTTTTTAATATGTTCAAAATCAGCTTCGTGATTTTCAATCACTAAATAATACATTAAAACAGCAGGAATTACACCAGCACTTCCATTTGTTGGCGCAGTTACAACTCTTCCTAAAGAGGCATTTACTTCATTGGTAGAAAGCGCAAAACAACTCACCCACTTTAAAATTTCTCTAAATTTTACTTCCGAATTCCTAATGGCAGAAATCCATTCGTTTGCATTGGTATACTTTCCGTCTTTTATCAACTTTTTATGCGAATCGAAAGCTCTTCGTTTTACATTTAATCCTCCAGGAAGTTTTCCTTCAGTATGGCAACCAATATACATGCATTCTAGCATGGTATCCCAGATTCTTTTTAACTCGATATCTATTTCTTCTTTACTTCTAAGTTCAAGTTCATTATTTAAAACAATATCAGAAATTAACAGATTTTCGTTCTCACAATATTCTTCTAATTGAACAGCTCTATTAATTGGAAATGGAAAATTTTGCTTAGTTATTGCTATTTCTTCTGATAGTGAATCGGTTTCTTTCACAATAAAACCACCGCCAATAGAATAATATGTTTCTGTTGAAATTTCTTTTCCTTTAGAAAAACCTCTAAAGGTAAGTCCGTTAGAATGAAATGGTAAAAAGTCTTTATTAAAAACAACATTTTCAATCGAAAAATTGATTTCTTTCTCATTATTAAAATGTAACTTCTTATTACTTTTAATTTGATTGATAATTGTATCAATATCTGCAATCGGAATATATTCTGGGTCCGTTCCACTTAACCCTAACAGTATTGCAAAATCTGTAGCATGACCTTTTCCTGTTAATGAAAGCGAACCATATAAATCTATTTTAATTCCATCGATAGAATCAAAGAGATTTGTTTCTTTTATTCTTGTAATCCATTGCTGTGCAGCTCTCCAAGGACCTAAGGTATGAGAACTAGATGGGCCTACACCAACCTTAAGCATATCAAAAACACTAATAAATTGCACATTCTTATTTTTTACATATAATAATGCCGTAAATGTAAAAAATCCAACTCAATGAGTTGGATTTTTATTATTATTTTAAAAGAAGAAATCTTTAGAATCCGTAAACAGATTCTTTATCGAATTTTTTCATTAACATGTAGTACACTACAGCTCTATATTTTTTTCTTTCAGACTTTCCAATTCTATCCATTACTTCTTCAATACCAGCGTCTAATTCTTTGCTATCCTTTAACCCTAATTTTTTAATTAAGTAATTATTTTTAACAGTTGCTAATTCTTTCGGATCAGAACCAGAAACAGTCTCTGCATCTGCTTTATAAATAGATGGGCCTAAACCTTTTGTTACAGCTGCTAATAATTCTGTGTTTGAACGTAGATCTCTATCGTCCATAAATTTTTTATACAAAGCTACTTTTTCGTCAAATTTACTCATGATTTATTGTTTTTTTTGTGGTTTAATTATATTAAAATTAAGCAATTACCCAAATATACTAAAAAAAGGCACTGCTTAAAAATGTATCCTTCTATTATTTTAGATACAATTTGTGTCAATATGTCACAATTTTTTAATTATTTTTTTCAAAACTGCCAATTTTTAGTCAAAAATCCCTTGGCACACATATTGTCAATGGTATAAAAGTAAAATTGAATTAAAATTTTTAAATATAAATATTAGTTATGAGTAAAATTATTGGAATTGATTTAGGTACCACCAACTCTTGTGTCTCTGTAATGGAAGGAAACGAGCCAGTGGTAATCCCTAATGCCGAAGGAAAAAGAACTACACCTTCTGTAGTAGCATTTGTAGAAGGTGGAGAGCGTAAAATTGGTGATCCAGCAAAAAGACAAGCCGTTACCAATCCAACAAAAACAGTATATTCTATAAAACGTTTTATGGGGAATAAATTTTCTGAGTCTTCTAAAGAAGCAAAGAGAGTTCCTTATAAAGTAGTTAAAGGAGATAATGATACACCACGTGTAGATATTGATGGTCGTTTATATACACCACAAGAAATTTCTGCTATGGTGTTACAGAAAATGAAAAAAACTGCCGAAGACTATTTAGGAACTGATGTTTCTGAAGCGGTTATTACGGTACCAGCATATTTTAACGATGCACAAAGACAAGCTACAAAAGAAGCAGGTGAAATTGCAGGATTAAAAGTTAAAAGAATAATAAACGAGCCTACTGCCGCAGCTTTAGCGTACGGTTTAGACAAGGCTAGTGAAGATAAGAAAATTGTTGTTTTTGATTTTGGTGGAGGAACACATGATGTTTCTATCTTAGAATTAGGAGATGGTGTTTTTGAAGTTTTAGCAACAGATGGAGATACGCATTTAGGTGGTGATGATGTTGATGAAAAATTAATCAACTGGTTAGCAGATGAGTTTAATGCAGAAGAAGGAATGGATTTACGTAAAGACCCAATGTCTTTACAACGTTTAAAAGAAGCTGCAGAAAAAGCGAAGATTGAATTATCTAGCACAACTTCTACAGAAATAAACTTACCATATATTACAGCTACTGCTAGTGGCCCAAAACACTTGGTAAGAACAATGACTAGAGCTAAATTTGAGCAATTAATTGACGATTTAGTAAAAAGAACAATAGAGCCTTGTGCTACTGCATTAAAAAATGCTGATTTATCAATATCTGATATTGATGAAGTTGTTTTAGTTGGTGGTTCTACAAGAATCCCTGCTGTACAAGAAGCTGTTGAAAAATTCTTTAAAAAAGCACCAAGTAAAGGTGTAAATCCTGATGAAGTTGTTGCTTTAGGAGCTGCAATTCAAGGTGGAGTATTATCTGGTGATGTAAAAGATGTATTGTTATTAGACGTTACTCCTTTATCATTAGGTATTGAAACTATGGGGAATGTTTTCACAAAATTAATTGATGCAAACACAACCATTCCAACAAAGAAATCGCAAGTATTTTCTACAGCAGTAGACAATCAACCTTCTGTAGACATTCATGTATTACAAGGAGAAAGAGCCATGGCTGCGGATAACAAAACAATTGGTCGTTTCCAATTAACAGATATTCCACCAGCACAAAGAGGAGTACCTCAAATTGAAGTAACTTTTGATATTGATGCAAACGGAATAATCAATGTTTCTGCTTCTGATAAAGCAACTGGAAAATCTCAAGACATTAAAATTGAGGCTTCTTCTGGATTATCTGAAGAAGACATCGCACAAATGAAAGCAGATGCAGAAGCAAACGCTGAAGCTGATAGTAAAGCAAAAGAAACTGCAGAAAAAATTAATGGCGCTGATGGAATGATTTTCCAAACAGAAAAGCAATTAAAAGAATTTGGAGAGAAATTATCTGATGAGAAAAAAGGACCAATCGAAGCTGCTTTAGTTGAATTAAAAGCTGCTCATGAATCTAAAGATCTTGCACAAATTGATGCTGCAATGGAAAAGATAAATGAAGCTTGGAAAGTTGCCTCAGAAGAAATGTATGCTGCACAAGGTGCTGCAGGTGCAGATGCTGGAGCTCAACAAGGAGAACCTCAAACAGAAGATGCGCAAGGTGACAATGTTGAAGATGTAGACTTCGAAGAAGTTAAATAAGTAATTTAATTACTATAGATATAAAACGCAATCATTAATTTGGTTGCGTTTTTTAATTCAATCTATTTTCATTTGAAAACCTACAATCAAACTAACTTTTTTAAACATACTTTTTGCGAATTCCAACAAGTTGATGACTTTGAATTTCCAGAAAACACAAATTATAAAAGTAAATCAGAAAGCATTTATTTTTATACTGAAGAAGGTGTATTTAGAAAATCAAATCATTGGGGAAGAGTTGCTAATTGTAGATGGAAATTAATTTCTGATGAAAATTATAAAAATCAACAAACAGTTATTGGTTTTGCAAAATGGACAAACTTCTATCCAATCAATTCAACTGAAAAAACATTTTATATAAAAGTTGATTTTGAATCAAAAACTGCAAGAATTCAACCTAAGAAAGAAAAATCAACAAACTATTTATTTACATTTTCAGAAGCACAAAACAGAACAAAAAAAATAAATCATTTGTTTAAAGATAATAAATGGGCTAGCTATTTTAATGAAGAAATTGAAACGTTAAGATTCAATATTATTTCTAAATTTATTAATACAAATAAAACTTTCCAGGAGATTAAATTAGCTTACAAGTAAAAGAAACTCTTATTTATTTCGTAAATTTACTATAGATTTAAAACCGTTAAAATCTAGATGAATATTCCACAAACTAGCTTTCCAAGAGTTGTGATCATTGGAGGTGGATTTGCAGGTTTAGCTGCTGCAAAAGGTCTTGAAAAGCAAGAATTACAAGTTGTTTTAATAGACAAACATAACTATCATACATTTCAACCTTTATTATACCAAGTTGCCACTGGCGGATTAGAACCAGACTCAATTGCTTTTCCATTAAGAAAACGCTTTAACGATGTAGATAATTTCTATTTTAGATTAGCAGAAGTTCTAAAAATTAATGCAAACAAAAATAGCATTGAAACTTCTATAGGCGATTTAGAATTCGATAAATTAATTATTGCTACAGGCTCTACTACAAACTTTTTTGGAAATACTAATATCCAGAAATATGCAATGGAAATGAAATCAATTCCGCAATCTTTAAATATTAGAAGTCTTATTTTAGAAAATTTTGAGGAAGCTTTATTAACCTCAAATCTAGAAGAAAGAAATGCTTTAATGAATTTTATTATTGTAGGTGGTGGGCCAACTGGTGTTGAATTAGCAGGTGCTTTGGCAGAAATGAAAAAAGGGATTTTACCAAAAGATTATCCTGATTTAGACATCAGGTTAATGAAAATAAACTTGATTCAAAGTTCTGGAGAAATATTAAAAGGTATGAGCAATAAAGCTTCTAAAAAAGCAGAAGATTTTTTAATTGATTTAGGTGTTGATGTTTGGAAAAATTTACGTGTTTTAGATTATAATGGAACAACGGTTACTACAAACGGAGAAGATCATTTTAAATCTGCAACTGTAATTTGGGCCGCTGGTGTAAAAGGGCAAACAATTAACGGATTAGAAACTGAGTGTATTATTGAAAGAGCAGCAAGAATAAAAGTTGACGAATTCAATCAAATAGAGCAATATGAAAATGTGTACGCCATTGGTGATGTTGCTTGTATGAGTTCTAAGAAAACTCCAAAAGGACATCCTATGATGGCGCAACCCGCTATTCAACAAGGAAAATTATTAGCAAAAAATATTTTAGCTAAAATCAATCAAAAGAAAATGAAACCTTTTGAATATAATGATAAAGGTTCTATGGCAACAATTGGTAGAAATAAAGCTGTTGTAGATTTACCTAAATGGAAGTTTCAAGGAATTTTTGCTTGGTTTGTTTGGATGTTTGTACACCTATTTTCTTTAATTGGTTTTAGAAATAAGGCAATTGTTTTTCTAAATTGGGTCTATAATTATATTCGTTTTGACAGAGAAACTAGATTGATTATTAGACCTTATAAGAAAAATAAAAAAATTCGTCTTAAAAATAAAATGTAGCAAGATTTACAAAGTAAATTCTATAACTTTTGTATAAATTGCTTCTTAAATTTTATTAAATAGATTTCATGAAATCTTCTAAAATAACAAATCAAATAGTTACAAGAATATCAAACTCAATAGTTTTTATTGAAGATAATCTAGATAAAAAACTAGATTTATATGAAGTTTCTAAAAAAGCTTTTTTTTCTCCCTATCATTTTCATCGTCTTTTTTCTGCTGTAACAGGAGAAACTGTAAATAATTTTATAGTAAGAAAGCGAATTGAAAAAGCAGCATCGTTTTTATTACATCAGAAAGAAAAAACTGTTACAGAAATTTCTGAAGAAGTTGGTTTTTCTAGTATTTCTTCATTTTCTAAAGCTTTTAAAAAATTTTATGGAATATCTCCTGTAAATTTCAAAAAAGAAAGCCCAGAAAAATATAGCAAGATTTGCAAAACTGAAAGCAAGAATGGAATAATACAAACCACTTTTGAGCAATATATTTGTAATATAAACAACGCTTTAAATTGGTTACAGATGAATGCAAAAACAGAAATTAAAAAAATTCCTAGATTAGATTTAGCTTATATTTCTCATAAAGGAAAAATTGAAGCAATTGGAAGTGTGTATGGTAGGTTAGTAAAATGGGCAACTCCAAAAGGTTTGATCAATGAGCAAACAAGAATGGTAACTATTTATCATGATAGCCCCAAAATTACAGATCCTAATAATTTAAGAATGAGCGCTTGCATTGTTTTAAATGATCCTATTGATTTTGACGAACAAGTAAATTTAAAAGTATTAACTCCAACAAAATGTATTGTTTCTAGATTAGAGATTAAGCCTTTTCAATTTCAACAAGCTTGGGAGTCTAGCTTTGCATGGATGATAGAAAATGGTTACAAAAAATCTGAAGTTGATCCTTTTGAAATTTATTACAATAACGCTGCAGAGCATCCAGAGAACAAATTTATTGTAGATCTATGTATTCCAGTTCTTTAATATTATTCTGATGAAACACGAGTGGAGAAAAAAGGAAAAACAAGTTTACATTCCTAAAACTAAACCAGAAATTATAGAAATTCCTGAATATAATTATTTAACAATATCTGGAAAAGGAAATCCCAATAATCCAGAATTTTCAGCATATATTAGAGCATTATATCCTATTTGTTATGGTATCAAAATGGGCTTAAAAAAGAATCCTGTTTTAAAAGATTATTACGATTACACTGTCTATCCTTTAGAAGGAGTTTGGGATATTTCTGATGAAGCAAAAAAAACATACACAGAAAACACAAAGTTGAATAAAAACGATTTGGTTTTTACATTAATGATAAGACAACCTAATTTTGTTACAGAAAATTACGCATTAAAAGCTATTGAAAAAGTAAAACTAAAGAAAACAAACCTATTGTTTGATAAAGTTAAATTCAAGAAAATTACGGAAGGAAAATGTATTCAAATGCTTCATATTGGCTCTTATGATAATGAACCTGCTTCTTTTAAAATCATGGAAGAATTTGCAAAAAGTGAAGGTCTAGAAAGAGATTCTAAAGTTCATAAAGAAATATACTTATCAGATTTTAGAAAAGTTGCTCCAGAAAAATTAAAAACAGTTTTAAGGTTCAAGTTAAGATAGCAGCATAACAATTCATCATTCAAAATTTACAACTCGGTATTTCTTTTTATTTTAAAAAAGAATAACCCTACATCTTTGTACCATCAAATAACAAAACGATGAAACACATACTACCACTTCTTTTAATTATTTTACATTTTTCAGCAATTGCTCAAAACACAATTTCAGGAAAAGTAACCGACAAAAAAGGGAATCCGATTATAGGCGCTAATATATATTTAGATGGAACTTATGATGGAACCTCAACTTCAGATACAGGTGAATTTAGTTTTACAACATCAGAAAAAGGAACACAAACAATTGTTGTCTCTTTTATATCTTTTGAAACCTATACTAAAACCGATATCATTTCTAAATTAAAAAACCTAAAAATTATCCTAAGAGAAGATGTAAATGCTTTAGATGCTGTAACAATTAATGCTGGTACATTTGAAACTGGCGCAAAAGCTAAAGTCACGGTTTTAAAACCTTTAGATGTTGTAACAACTGCAAGTGCTCTTGGCGATGTTTTTGGCGCTATACAAACACTTCCTGGAACTTCTACTGTAGGTGAAGATGGACGATTATTTATAAGAGGAGGTGATGCTGAAGAATCACAAATTTTTGTTGACGGAATTAGAGTATTTACACCTTATGCACCTGCTGCAAGAAATATTCCAACACGTGGTCGATTTTCTCCATTTTTATTTAAAGGAATTTCATTTTCTACAGGTGGATATTCTGCAGAATATGGACAAGCATTGTCTGGTGTTTTATTATTAAATACAATTGATGAACCTGTTGAAGAAAAAACAGATTTATCCTTTATGACATTAGGATTAGGAGTCGGAAATACACAAATATGGGGAAAAAATTCATTTAGTGTAAATACATCTTATATTAATCTCGCACCCTATCAAAAAGCTTTTCCAGATAGAAATACTTGGAAAAAACCTGTACAAGCTTTAAGTGGAGAAATGATTTATAGACATAAATTTCAGAATGAATCTTTACTTAAAGTTTATGGTGCATTTAGCTATACAAATTTCGATTTAATACAAGATGACATTAATTTTGTGGATGGTTTTAGATTCGGTTTAGATAACAGAAATCTATATTTTAATAGTTCATATAAAAATAAATTTGGAGATAATTGGAAATTTGAAACTGGTTTAAGTTTTACAAATGATTATTCTAATATCAATATTATTGATGATCTAGTAACTGACAATGAAAACTCAATGCATTTTAAACTAAAGCTAAAAAAACAGTTTTCAAACAGATTTAAAATTAGTTTTGGTTCAGAGTATTTTATTACAAAATTCGATGAAACGTATACTTCTAACACTGTTGGAAAATTTGATTATGGTTTTAATAATAATATTTTTGCTTCATTTGCAGAAACAGATATTTTCTTTTCAAAAAATCTAGCAACAAAAATTGGTGTTAGAGCAGAACATTCTGAATTATTGAATGAATTTACAATTTCACCTAGAGCATCAATATCATTTAAGTCAAGTAAAAGTTCTCAATTCTCGTTGGCTTACGGTCAGTTTTATCAAAACCCTAAAAATGAATATTTAAAATTTAATCAAGATTTTAAAGCTGAAAACACTTCTCATTTAATTGCTAATTTTCAATCGGTAAAACAAGGGCAAATTTTTAGAATAGAAGGTTATTACAAGAACTATAAAGATTTAGTAAAATTCGATACACAAATAGCAAATTTTAATGCAAACTATAACAATAACGGAAGTGGTTTTGCAAAAGGGTTTGATATTTTCTGGAGACAAAATCGTAAAATTAAAAACACAGATTATTGGGTTTCTTACTCATTTTTAGAAACAGAAAGAGATTATAGAAATTATCCTACTACTGCTAGACCAAGTTTTGCGTCAAAACACAATTTATCTGTTGTTGCTAAACATTGGATTGAAGACTGGAAAAGTCAATTTGGAATGTCATATAATTTTGCTTCAGGAAGAAATTACACCAATCCAAACGAACCTGGCTTCTTAAACAATCAAACCAAAAATTATAACTCAGTCAGTTTAAATTGGGCATATTTAATTAGTCAGCAAAAGATTTTATATTTCTCTGTAAATAATGTGTTTGGAACTCAAAATGTATTTGGATACAACTACAAAAACACTCCAAACATGAATGGGAATTTCGAAAGACAAGCAATTATACCAAATACAGACAGCTTCTTTTTTGTTGGCTTATTCTGGACGATTAGCGATAATAAAAAAGACAATCAATTAAATAATTTATAATGATTTGTCATTGCGAATAAAATAAAGCAATCTGTTTATAACTAAAGTAGATTACTTCAATCGTTTCTCCTTCGTAATGATATAAAACAACAACTCATCAACAAAAAATGACAACTCGGTATTATTCTTGTTGAAAAACAAGAAAAACATCAGATCTTTGAATCATCAAAAAATAACATCATGAAAAAATTAATACTTATCGCACTTCTTATTTTTAATGGGATTATTTCAATCCAAGCTCAAGAAGAAGAAACTTTTAATTTATCAATTGAAGTAAAAGGAATAGAATCAAACAATGGTAAAATTTTTCTAGCCATTTACGATAGCGAAGAAACTTTTCTTAAGAAAGCATCTGGAATAATTACTGACATAAAAAATAAAAAAGCTACAGGTGTTTTTAAAAACTTAAAGAAAGGAACGTATGCGGTTTCATTATTTCACGATGAAAACAATAACAAAAAAATGGATACCAAGATTTTTGGAATACCTAAAGAACCTTATGGATTTTCTAATGATGCTACTGGTTTTATGGGCCCACCAAAATTTAAAGATGCCAAATTTAATTTAGAAGAAAACAAAACAATAATTATAAACATCAACTAATGTTATTAAGAAAAATATCTTATTTTATAATTTCTTTTTGCGCAATATTAATTGGATTATATCCTGCTATATATTTTATTGTAGATAGAAAATTTGGATTGTTAGCAAGTAAATCTGACTTACTTTTAGCAGATATATTATGGAATACCATGTTTTACACTCATATAATTTTAGGTGGAATTGCATTAATAATTGGCTGGTTACAATTCAATAAAAAATTACGAGTAAAAAAAATACAACTACATAGAAAAATTGGTAAAGTATATGTAGTTTCTTGTTTATTAAGTGGAATCTCTGGATTCTATATCGCTTTATATGCAACAGGAGGAATAAGTCCAAAACTTGGTTTTGCTTCTATGGCTATTGTTTGGTTTTTCACAACATTATTTGGCTTTTTAGCAATTAAAAATGGCAATATAATTAAGCATCAAAAATTAATGATTTATAGTTATGCAGTATGTTTCTCTGCAGTAACACTAAGAATATGGTTACCAATTTTAGGAAATATCTTTGGTGGTTTTTTACCTGCATACAGAATTGTTGCATGGTTATCTTGGATACCTAATTTATTTGTTGCTTTTCTAATTATTAAATATCAATTTAAATTATCAAAATAAACTTACTTATCATGAAAAAAATAATCACACTAATAGCACTTATATTTACTCTAGGAATTTCTGCGCAATCAAATTATCAAAAAGGAATGCAAAAAGCATTCTCTCTTTGGGAAACTGGGAAAATGCAAGAAGCTTCTCAACTTTTTGAAAGAATATCTAAAGTAGAAACAACAAATTGGTTACCGTCGTATTATGCAGCAACTATAGAAATTTTAGGTAGTTTTGGGTTAAAAGATGAAGCTGTTTTAAAAGCTAAATTAACAAAGGCTCAAGAATTTTTAGATATTGCAAAATCAAATTCAGAAAACAATCCAGAGATTATAATTACACAAGCACTTTTAAACCTTGGTTATATTGCTTTTGATGGACAGAAGTATGGAATGACTTTATCTGGAAAAAACAATCAATTATATGCAAAAGCATTAGAAATTGAACCAAACAATCCAAGAGTAATTTTAGGAAAAGCAGAATGGGAAATGGGAGCTGCAAAGTTTTTTGGGAAATCTACAAAACCATATTGCGAGCAAGTTAAAAAAGCAATTGAATTAGGTAAAAAGGAAAAAAATGAAATTGAATTTTATCCTAGATTTATGCTAAAAAGAGCGGAGCAAGTTTTAAAACAATGCGAAAAATAATCTTTAATTATTACTACTTAGTTTTTAGTTTATTCCAAGTGACTAAAAACTAAGTAGTATCAATTTAAAATTTTCGAAATCAGTTCTTTTTTTGCTTTTTCATCATCTCCAAACAACCAACGTAAAGTATTGTCTTCCCAAATTTGGTCATACTGTTTTTGATCAATAATATTTCTATCCATAGCTAAATCTAAAATCTTACCTGGATATGAAGATTGTGCGTCACTTTCCATTTCACCAAGTGGATATGGATCATCTAAACCCATTAAAACTTGATTAGATCCTTGACGTTCTATCATCAATTTTAACGAATCTGTATCATGCACTAAAGTGTCGAAAAAGATATTTGGGTGTCCGACTGCTTTTCTAGGATGTGTTTTCCCTTCAAATAAATCGGGTCTCCCATCAAAACCTTGAATACGCCTTCCTAAGTTCATTTGTGCTAACTGACCACCATGCGCAAAACAAGTTCTAATATTTGGAAAACGCTCTTGCATTCCGTTTAACGTATAAAAATGATAGGCATCTCCACATTGTGCTAACATCCAAATTAAATGAAAACGCCAATTAGTGTTTTCTAATTTTATCATTTGATCGCCATCATATGGATGAATTTCAATGGCTAATTTATATTTATCAGCCAATTCAAAAATTCGATCATTCTCTTTATCAAAAACTGAACGCCATTGTCCAATTGAATCCATAAAATGTGTTGGCAAACACAAAACTTTTAAGCCCAATTCTTCTACACAACGCTCCATTTCATACAAGGCACCATAAATAAAACCTGGATGCACTACAAATCCACAAGTGAATTTAGATGGATGATCTTGCTGAACTTTTGCATTAAAATCATTTTGAAAACGCAAGGCTTTTTTCATTTCCTCTAAACGCAATCCATTTCCATATAATTGAGACAAATTTAAAACTACCGCATGATCTAAACGATTTCTTTCCATCCACTCTAACTTTTCATCTAAGAAAAAACTAGAATCTGTTACAGGACGTTTCCACCCTTTTTGCAACATATACTTACGTTCATCATCTACCCAAAAGATTTCTTTTTCCTTCATAAATTGAGGAATCTGTTCTGGATAAGGCAACAAATGTGAGTGTCCGTTTATACGTAATTTTCTAGTCATTTATTTAATTTTCTTAGGCGTTTCCATTATTTCTCCACAATTATCACACGTACATTTCTTTTTATCTGAATAATAAGTATCAAATATGATTGGCATATCAGTTTCAATATTATCAAGTTTAAATTCTTCTCGATATAATGGCGCATCACAATTTTCACAATACCATTCTAGAGCGTCTACCATTTCTTCCGAACGTGGATATTCTATCACCAAACCAACAGTATTTTCTTTTCTCTGTGGCGAATGTGGTACTTTTCCAGGTAACAAGTAAATATCACCTTCATTAATTTCTACATCTACTTGTTCGCCTTTATCATCAATGATTTTTAAAATCATATCTCCTTCAACTTGATAGAAAAATTCTGGAGTTTCATTATAATGATAATCTTTTCTTGAATTTGGACCACCAACAACCATCACTATATATTCACCATTATCCCAAACTTGTTTGTTACCAACTGGTGGTTTTAATAAATGACGATTTTCATCAATCCACTTTTTAAAATTTAAAGGCTGTACTAAATTCATATTAAATAGATTTAATTTTTAAGACAATTTACAAACTTTTTGTTCTTCCACCATCAACAGGAATGTTAATTCCGTTAATGTAACTCGCTTTTTCACTTGCTAAAAACACAATTGCGTTGGCAGTTTCTTCTGGCTTTGCAAAGCGTTTTGCAGGAGTATAATTTTTCATAATTTCAGTCATTTGTTCAATACTAGTATTTGCTTTTTTAGCTTTAATATTGATAATTTCTGTTAATCGTTCTGTATCTGTAAATCCTGGTAACACATTGTTAACTGTTATTCCATGACTACCAACTTCTTCTGCTAATGTTTTTGACCAATTACCAACTGCACCTCTAATAGTATTACTAACTCCTAATCCTGGAATTGGTTCTTTTACAGACGTTGAAATGATATTGATAATTCTACCATAACATTGCGTTTTCATAAAAGGAACAACTGCTTGTGCTAATACATGATTACACTTTAAATGCTGAGTAAACGTGTTTTCAAACTGTTCTAAAGTTGCTTCTAAGATTGATCCACTTCTTGGTCCTCCGGTATTATTTACTAAAATATGAAATTCTAAATCTGTAGTATGTAAAACTTCTTTTAAAGCTTCAGGATTAGAAAAATCTACAACTAAATAATTATGGCTTTGATTATTATTTGGCAATTCTGATACAACCTTTTTTAGTTTCTCTTCATTTCTTGCAACCAAGGTTACATTTACTCCTTCTTCTGCTAATAAAATAGCAGTTGCTTTTCCTATTCCTTGTGAACTTCCGCAAACTAATGCGTTTTTGTTTTTTAGGTTTAAATTCATATTTATATTTTTATCTGTATGTCTGGTTGAGCGCAGTCGAAACCTATTTAATTATCTGAATTATATTTTGAATGAGTTGCATTTCTGCATTCTGATAAAATTTCTACCATATCAAAATTTTCATTTGCTAAAGCTAACTTCTTTTTGCGACTCCATTTTTTTATTTTCTTTTCAAAATAAATTGCTTGTTCTACATCATTAAAAATTTGACTAAAAATTAACTCTAAAGGTCTTCTTTTAAAAGTAAAACAATTTTTATTTAATCCTTTTTGATGCTCTTCAAATCTTCTTTCAATATTATTTGTAATTCCAACATATAAAAAATCATCAGAACATTTTAATATATAAACATAATAAGTTTTCATAATAACCTCTCGACTGCGCTCGAGGAGACATTTTAATTTTATATTTTATTTTCAATCATTTCTTTAATCTTAACTGCTTTTTCAAAATGATCTAATTGATGAGTTTCTATCCACCATGTAGCAACTTCCATTAATAATTTTGGATTGTCGTTTTTATTCTTGAAAAATGCATAAAATGACAACCCTACGTTATCTCCTTTTTTTGTGATTTTCTCTTCACAAACCTGAATAATTTTGTCTTTTATTTCTTTATTCATTTTCTAAATTTAAAGATTAAATAATTCAAAAATTAAAAACAATCTTTAAATATTTTAATTCTTTAGTTTTTTAATACTTAATGCAAATATTCTTTGGTTCGGTAAAAAAACGTAAAGCTTCAAATCCTCCTTCTCTTCCTACTCCACTTTCTTTTACGCCTCCAAAAGGTGTTCTTAAATCACGTAACATCCAAGTGTTAACCCAAACAATTCCTGTTTGTAATAGTTTAGAAAATTGCATAGTTCTGTTTAAATTATTTGTCCATAAAGTTGCAGACAATCCGTATTTAACTTCGTTTGCTAAGGATAACCCTTCTTCATCAGTTTTAAATGACATAATTGTAACTACGGGTCCAAATATTTCTTCTTGATTCAATTTACATTGATTGTCTGAAACTTCTATAATTGTGGGTTGTAAATAATAACCATTTTCGCTTCCTGAAACCTCAACTTTATTTCCGCCAAAAAGAATTTTACCTCCTTCACTTTCTGCAATATCAATATAACTTTTTACTTTTTCTAAATGTGCTGCAGAAACCAATGCTCCAATATCTGTATCTGATTTCTCAGGATGTCCAACCTTTAATTCAGATACTTTTTTGATAAAATCTTTCTTGAATTTTTCATAGATTTTTTCTTCTACAAAAATTCTACTTCCACATAAACATATCTGACCTTGATTTGCAAATGAAGAACGAACTGTTGTTGCCAACATTTTCTCATAAACACAATCTGCAAAAATGATGTTTGGATTCTTTCCACCTAATTCTAAAGACAATTTCTTAAACATTGGAGCCGCAACTCTAGCAATATGAGCACCAGTTTTAGTGCCTCCTGTAAATGAAATTGCTTTAATATTCGGATGTTCAATAATTGCCTGACCAGTTGTAGTTCCTAATCCATGAACGATGTTTAAAACACCTTTTGGGAGACCAGCTTCATTACAAATTTCACCTAACAAAAAGGCTGTCATTGGAGTAACTTCACTTGGTTTTGCAACTACACAATTACCTGCTGCAATTGCTGGCGCTATTTTCCATGTGAATAAATACAATGGTAAATTCCAGGGAGAAATACAGCCTACAACTCCAATTGGTTGACGTAACGTAAAATTAACTGCATTTAAACCTACACTTTCATGAGATTCTGATGAGAACTGTGAAATTGCATTTCCGAAAAAACGAAAATTACTTGCAGCTCTAGGAATATCAATTTGTTTGGCTAAATTTAATGGTTTCCCATTATCAATACTTTCTGCTTTTGCAAAACGAACTAAATTTTCTTCTAATAAATCTGATATTTTTATAAGAATTCTACTTCTTTTTTCTAAAGTGGTATTACTCCATTTTGGAAATGCTTTTGATGCAAATTCATACGCTTTTTCTACATCTTCATTTGTTGAATTTGGAATTTGTCCATACACTTCTCCAACAGATGGGTCGTAATTATCAATATAATCTCCATGTATTGGATTCTCGAATTTTCCGTTGATGTAGTTTTTAATGTTCACGTTTCTTTTATCTAAATTAATCTTTTAAAGCTTCATCAATTTGTTTTTGAATCTTTTCTCCCAACAAAATTTTCCTTTCTATTCTTATTTTAAATAATTTCTTTCTTCTAAGATCCGTTTTTAAAATATTTCTAACAATAGGAGATTTGATTAACTTAATCAATTCTTTTTTTCGTTGAATTGAATCTTTTATAAATGTATCATTATCACTAGAAAAATTTAGCTCATATTTATTTTGTTGATAACGCCAAAATTGATCTTCTTTATCTACTGCTTTATTATGTTCATTTAATTCCTTTCTAAATTGTGGCCAATGATATCCATAAAACTCTTGTAAGTCCAAAAAAATTGAATCGTATTTCCCATAATTTGATATTTGAGTATTCTCAAATCGATTTAATAAAACTGGACTATAAGCTACATTTATATAAAAAGTTTCAACATATTTTTCTAGAGAATCTAGTGGAATGGTATCTAATCTTTTATTTTTTAATAAATTATTTTTTAATTTTTTCTGATTTTTAATCAATTCTAAATCAAATTTAAAGTCTCTGATATTTAACCTCAATTCTTCTTTAAACTCAACTGTAAACTGTTTTAAGATTTCTTGATTGTTTTTTTGTTGATTCCAAGTATTAATCTGTAAAGCAATTAAAATACCAATAACCACAAGAATTATTTCTCCAATGGCATATTTAAAATACTTGGAGGTTTTGTTTTCCATAAGTAAGTTTTGACGGATTTTTCGGAAGAATTTAATCATTAATGTACTTTTTATTAAGTTGTCTGATTTCTGAAATTTTACTTAAAGCAGATTCTAAATTAAAAACTCCTCCTTCTCTATTATCATTATATAATTTAAAAAGAGTAATTGTGGAGCTCTTTTCAAGGAATTCTTTAGAGTTAATAGGTTTACAAAATTTATCCCATTTATAATCTATCATTTCTTTTCTTAAAACTGGCATCCAATCATCTTGAAATGATTGCTCTACATCATTTAAAGATTGATAAACATTAAATAAAATTTGGTCATAATAAGATATCAATGCTAATAACAGTTCATTATCTTCAATTATGTCTATCCCTTTTGATTTTAATACTTCAAAAGCACTAGATTGAGATTTAAATCTTTCAAAACGAATAATTTTTCCCATCCAAAAATTTAAACTGTCAGCATAATTTTTAGAAGTAACTTCTTTTAACAAACGATTTGTATAATTAATAGCTATTTTTGATTTATTTAATGATTTTGAGATTGCAATTGAGTCACTTTTCAAATTCTGATCTATTAACAAAATAATTTCTTTTTGATATTTTTGATTTTTTTGATAATCATTCCAATTATTAATCTGCAAAGCAATTAAAATACCAATTACCACTAGTACAATTTCTCCAATAGCGTATTTAAAGTATTTAGATGTTTTGTTTTCCATAAGTAAGTTTTGACGAATTTTTCTGAAAAATTTAATCATAACTATTTTTTAATTCTTCAATAATTTTTTTATTTATATTAGATAAGGTATTTATTTCGTATTTTAAATTTGAAACTATTACTTTTCTGTTTTCCAAAGCAATAAATACAATTTTAGAATTCACTAAATCCATATATTTTTTTAATGAAATTTTGGTATGTCTCACTTTCTCATAATAAGCGATATCAAATAACTGAGAAACAGAACCGATTTCTTTTTTTAAATCCCAAATGGTCCCTGAGAAAAAATTATTACTATCTGATGTATTTATTTGCTTATAAGAATTGTATTTTTCAAAGAAATCTGAAAACAAATAGTTTATTTTCTTGTTTTTTAATAGACTTAATTTACCACTAGAATTAGCGTTATTATATGTTGTTAAACTTGGATTAAAATTTGTAGTTGAAAAAAAATTAAGAGCCAAGCTCTGTAAAGAATCTAAACTTAATTCTTTTCTTTTAATATATACATCTTCAAAAAATAGAGTCATATTTTTATATGATTTTTCTTGAAAAATAGACAATGAATCTAACTTTTTTTGGGTGTTGGTAAAGTCTATTAATAAATCATTAATCAATTCTGTTCTTTCTTTTTTTAAGTTCTGGTTTTGTTTCCATTCATTGGTTTGCAACGCAATTAAAATTCCAATAACTACCAGAATAATTTCTCCTATTGCGTATTTGAAGTATTTAGATGTTTTGTTTTCTAAAAATAGTTTTTGACGGATATTTCTAAAGAATTTAATCATTATATTTCTTTTAAATGATAATCAATTTTTACAATTAATGCGTTGGCATTGGTTATATAATTTTGGAGTTCTTTTATATAAATTCGAAAAATAAAATAATAAGTTGCTATTCTACTTTTTATTGTTGGATCCTTATAAAAACTATCTATAAAGCCGTCAGTTTTATTCTGCATTAAAAAAGATGCATACCAACCAAAACTCTGAAAATAGATATAATTTCTTTCATGCTGTTTCCCTAACTCATCAGTTGATATGTTAACTTCCAACATATGTTTATTGTAAAAATTATTTATGTCTGAAGTAAGACCTTGTCCTAGATTATTAGAAAAATCTGATATTATTTTTAATTGATCAATACCACGTTGACTAATTCCTATATCTTCATAACCATACATAACTTTCATATAATTAGGATTATTTTTCCAATCTTCTTTTGTCAATTCTTTATTTAATACTGCATCAAAAGCAGGCTTTTGTAATTTATTATATTCTTGAATGAATAATTCAAATTCAGAGATGTCAGTTTCTAAATCTTCTTTTACAATGAGATATATTGCATTTTGAGTATTAACTTGCTTTCTACTCTCATTCCAATTATTAATCTGTAAAGCAATCAAAATACCAATAACCACCAATACAATTTCGCCAATTGCGTATTTAAAGTATTTGGATGTTTTGTTTTCCATAAGTAGGTTTTGACGGATTTTTCGGAAGAATTTAATCATATTTATATTTGTTAAAACCGCAAGCGGCTATTTTCACCAAAAGTCTACAAGACTTTTGATTTTGTAAAAACAAAATTTCGTTTCAATAATCTGAAGAATTTAATCATTTATTGTTTCTTAAAAGCAGTTACTTTAATCTCCACCACTAAATCTGGATGCGGTAATTGATGCACAGCCACTGTAGTTCTAGTTGGTCCAGTTGCTGCATCAAAAAATTCTGCATAGGCTTTATTATAACCTGCAAAATCATTCATATTTACCAAGAACGTTGAAACATCTACAACATCTTTTAAACTAGCTCCAACTGTTTGTAAATTTTTATCGATGTTATTTAACACTTCTCTAGTTTGAGTTTCAATATTTAAGTGTTTGGTTCCCATTTCATCAATAATATCAACTCCAGCAATGGTATTATCTGCTCTTCTAGAACTTGTTCCTGAAACAAAAATAAAATCACCCACAACTTTTACATGTGGATATGCGCCTCTTGGTGTTACTTTTTTTTCTGACATATTTTAATACTTTTATTCTTTTCTAAAGTAGTATTCCTAACTATTGATTTTTTCAATTTGATACAATTCTACCATTTTCTTTTCTATCATCTTTTTAGGTACATTCTTAATTATAAAATTCCTAAAACCTCTACCATAAGACCAATGCGCCATTTTCCCAGTAGTCCAAGATTGATTTACAACTAAATTCACTTTCTTCTGTCTCTTTTGTTGAAACAGTTCAAACACATTTTCATCTCTTTTATGAGCAAACAAGTTACTTAAATAATAAGCATCTTCTATTGCTTGTGCTCCACCTTGTCCCATATTAGGAGTTGTTGCATGAGCTGCATCGCCAATTAAACAAACATTATTTTGATACCATTTTCTAAGTGGTTTTAAATCGTTAATATCATTTTTTAATATCTGATTTATTTCAGTTTCTGAAATCAATTTTAACACTATTGGATGAAACTCCTTGAAAAGCTTAAGCAGCTCTTTTTTAGCTAAACTAGAATCGACTTTTCTATTCTGATCCGACAAGACAACTGCAAACCAATACACTTTGTTTTTGGCGACTCTAGAGATTCCAAATCGAATCTGGTTTCCCCATAACTCAAAACCTCGATGTAAAAATTCCTTATCAAGCTCTATATCTGCAATACCTCTCCAACAAGTTTGCCCTGAATATCTAGTAGTACTTTCTGGAAAAAGTTGTTTTCTAACTTTAGAATTTATTCCATCAGCTCCAATTAAAAAATCAGTTTGTATTTTTGAATTTCCAACAAAATTCACTTCAATTCTACCTGAACTTAATTCTTTAAAACTTTGAAAACCTTTATTTAAAAATAGTTTCTCTTTTGGTATTTTATCAAACAATAGTTTTTGAAGTTTAGCTCTATGAATAGCAATTGTATTATACCCAAACTTATCTTTAAAAACATCTTGAAAGCTGTCTGAAATTGGTGACAAATCAGGCTTACCTATCGTAATTCTATCAATTGAATTCCCAGAAGCAATAACTTCATCTAATACATCTAAACTTTCTAAAACTTGTAATGCATTTGGCGCTAACCAAATTCCTGCACCTACTTCATTTAATTCAGGTGCTTGTTCAAAAACCTGATACGGAATTCCTTTCTTTTCAAAAGCTAATGCTGTTGTAAGCCCTCCAATTCCCGCACCAATAATTGTGTATTTCATCTATTCTTTTTCGGCTAATTCTATTAATTTTAACGTAGTTCTTAAATTCCTAGTAGTAGCTGTAACTTTTAACTTTCTTTCAAATAAGTTATTAGTGATTTTTGATTTTCCAAATCCGTTAGGACAATATAAATACACCAAATCATCAACTACTTTAAATTGGTCTTCACCTTGATTTTTAATTTCAATTTCTTGAGCTACAGTTTTTTTATCTAAAAAAGTAAATGCTACAATTTTTTCATTCTCCGTTGGAAAAGGATAATTTTTAATTACTTTTTTCCATTCAGAAATTGTTCTAGAAATTACAGGAACATCATATCCAAATTTAGATGCAATTCCATCTTTTATTTTTTGACAGACTTCTGATTTTGATTTATCAGAATCTAAAATAATATTCCCACTTTGAATATAGGTTTGCACATTTTGAAACTCTAAATCATTCAATAATTGACGTAAATCAGCCATCGGGAGTTTGTTTTTTCCTGATACATTTATTCCTCTTAATAAAATAATAAATCTAGTCAAACTATTATTTTTGTCAAGCTGAACTTGTTTCAGCTTCTCATTATTATTGATGTGATTCTGAAACAAGTTCAGAATGACGTTATTTTATAATCCTGCGATTTTATCTTCATCTAAAATCTCATGAGTTTCTTTTTTGACTTTTTCTAAAATGATTCCCAACTCTTCTTTTGTCAAATCGAGCGCAGTCGAGATCTCATTATCAGCTATTAAATTTAGTATCGCTTTATTTTGCGCTCTACCTTTTTTCATCGCTTCATGATATCCTATATCTTCATTAAAAGTAACCATAGAATATTTAGAAAAATATTCCATAGGAAACGTTTTTTCCAAATCCATTTCTATTTTTCTCTTTTCTTTAAAAAGCGGATTTGCAACATGATCTTTCATCTCATGAAAATTATCAACAGCTAGATCTGCAATAGCATCCGTATCTTTTTTACGAGCATTCTCAAAAGTTTTAAAAACATCTTCCCAATCAAAGATTTCTCGACGGAGTTTATCTTGAGCGGAGACGAAAGGCTCGAAATGACAAAGTATTTCATCAAAAACTGTAACATCTTCAAAAGACGCGTTCATTCCTTGTCCGTAAAACGGAACTATAGCATGCGCTGCATCCCCCATTAAAATGGTTTTATTTTGATAATGCCAGGGCGAACATTTTACGGTACCTAAAGCTCCTGTGGGATTATTAAAAAACTCTTCTTTAATATTCGGAATTAATGCTAAAGCATCTGGAAATTCTTTCTCAAAAAATGTTGTGATTTTTTCTTCGGATGTTAAATTCTTGAAATTATATTCACCTTCATCATAACTCAAAAAGAGTGTTACAGTAAAACTTCCGTCCAAGTTTGGCAAAGCAATTAGCATGAAATCGCCTCTGGGCCAAATATGTAAATGTGCTGCACTAATTTGATGACTTCCAACTTTATCAGCTGGAATTTCTAATTCTTTATAACCGTGTGTTAAATAATTCTGACCGTAACTAAATAGAAATTTCTTTTCTAAATAATAGCTTTTCCTTAATACAGAACCTGCACCATCTGTTCCAAAAATGACATCGCCATCAATTGAAAAAGTTTCTTCGGTTTTATAATCTTTAAAATGAGCTACGGTATTTTCTATATCAACCGAAGTGCATTTTTTATTAAAATGAATATTTACATTTTCATGCTTTTCAGCTTCAGTTAGTAGAATCCCGTTTAAATCTCCTCTCGAAATTGAATTGATATACTCATTTTCTCGTCCAGAATAATTTGAAGCAAACGTTTCCCCTTTTCTATTATGCATCAATCGCCCATACATTGGGATGCAAATTTCTCTAGCCTTTTCTTCAACGCCACATAATCGTAATGCCTTAAAACCTCTATCTGATAAGGCTAAATTTATAGAACGTCCAGAAGATATATCAACTTTTCGTAAATCCGGTCTACTTTCGTATACCTCAACTTTATAGCCTCTTTGTGCTAAACGTAAAGCTAAAAGTGAACCACATAAACCTGCTCCAATAATTAATATGTTGTCTTTTTTATTCATTTAAAATTTGAATAGCTTTTTTGTATGCTTCTTTACTACTTCCAGTTTGAATTTCAGGCTTAAAACTTTCTCTAGGCATTCCATTTATATGATAGAGCCTTTCAATTGGAAAACATATATTTATGTTTGTTTCTGGTAATCTATTACATCCTATCGCTCCTAAAAGCTTTGCCATTTCTGTTCCAACTACTTTTGCTGATTTAATATTATCGAATCCTTGGGCAATAGCTTCACCTATACTTCCAGTCCATCTTCCAACTAGAACTATAACAGGTTTTCTATATGGTTTTTTCAAAGGTGTTACTAATTCAATCCAGCTTCTTTTTATTCCAAATTCTCTTTCTAAACTAACTTTTTCATGTTTTTGATATGAAATTGTCTTAGTAATAAACTTACCCATTATACTTTTAGCAACTTCTGCATTACCTCCACTAGGTGTATCTCTTAAATCTAAAATAATTGCTCTAGTATTTTCAAATTCATCTACTTTTTCTTGAAAGGATTTAATAACACTATTATTTCCGAGAGAGTTATTAAATTTGATATAGCCAATATTCTTTTCTATGATTTTAGAATTTAGAATACCTTCTTCTTTTCTAACTACTTTTGGTTTACCAAGTTTATATATAATATCTTCTCCTCTTCTTTTTATAGAAATTTCTCTTTGTTCATTATGTCTTCCTGCAAACAATAAATTTGCAAAAAATTCTTTTACATTCTTTTTAGGTTTATTAAAAGATTCTGGTAATATATCAGTTATTAATTGATTTATTTTTTTACCATTGATCATTAATATTTCATCACCAATTTTTAAACCAGCTTTTTCAGCCTCAAAGTTTTGTCTAATATCTTTTATAAAATATTTATTATTCTTAATTTCTATATTGGCATCTAAAGAAGTTGGAATAAGACGAAAAGAAGAGCTATTATTTCTGTTTAAAGAAATATGGGCATCATAAAACTCATAAATAATCTCTTCTAAAACACTAATAAATTGCCCATCAGTTTTTATTGAATCAACTCTATCTTGGTAAATTTCTTTAACTTTTTTCCAATTTGTTTGTTTCTTATCAAAATATGCATAATAATCATTAAAAGTATCCCACAAATAATTAAAATCTTTTTGATATTTAGTTTGACTTACCAAGCTAAAACTAATAAACATGAAAAAAATTAAACTTTTATTTTTCATCTATAACAATTCTTTTAAAATAGTAACCATCCTATACACATCTTCGAAAGAATTATAAAGTGGTACTGGCGCACAACGTATAACATCAGGTTCTCTCCAATCTGTTATAACATTGTTTTTTGTTAGTTTTTGATGTAAACTTTTATCTGCATTTTTAACTTGAATAGATAATTGGCAACCTCTTTCTTTTGGGTTAGTTGGTGTTATAATTTTTATATCATCAGAATTTATCTCGTTGATTAAAAACTCAAAATAACCTGTTAATTTTTCTGACTTTTGACGCAGCGCATCCATTCCTATCTTATCGAATACGTCAAGCGATGAACGAATAGCTGCCATCGATAATATTGGCGGATTCGACAATTGCCAACCTTCTGCCCCATTCATCACATCAAAAGGCATACGCATATTAAAACGTGTTTCTTTGTTATGATTCCACCAACCAGCAAAACGCGGTAAATCTTTATTATTTGCATGTTTTTCGTGCACAAATAATCCTGCTAAACTTCCAGGGCCAGAATTCAAATATTTATAAGTACACCAAGCTGCAAAGTCTACTCCAGAATCGTGCAAATTAGGTTGAATATTTCCTGCTCCATGTGCTAAATCAATTCCAACAAAACAGTTTTTAGAATGACCAATTTTTGCAATTTTTTTAATGTCTAAATATTGTCCCGTATAATAATTTACGCCTCCAATTAAAAGTAAAGCGATTTCATCTCCTTCTTTTTTTACAATTTCTTCTAAATCTTCAATTCGTAATAAATCCTCACCTTTTCTTGGTTTCCATTCAATCAATCCATCTTCGGCATCAAATCCATGAAATTTTAATTGCGATTGCACCGCATATCTATCCGAAGGAAAAGCATCACTTTCAATGACTATTTTATATTTGGTTTTTGTGGGTTGATAAAACGACACCATTAATAAATGCAAGTTGGTTGTTAAGGTATTCATCACCACAACTTCTAGTGGTTTTGCACCCACAACTTTAGCCATTTTCTCTGTTAGAAATTCATGATAGGGCAACCAAGGATTTTTAGCTTCAAAATGACCTTCTACTCCGTATTTTGCCCAATCATCTAATTCTTGCTGAATATATTTCTGAGTCTGTTTAGGTTGCAACCCTAGTGAATTCCCTGTAAAATATAACCAGTCATTTCCATTTTTATCTTTAGGAATATGGAACTGATCTCTTAAATAAGAAAGTGGGTCTTTTGCATCTAATTGTTGTGCGTAGCTTAAATTATTTTGGTATTTCATTAAACAAAAAAATGATTGTTCTCAAATATAAAACAATCATTTTTCAGAAGTAAACTTTTACTAAATAATTTATCTAGTATAAAACTCTAAAATTAATAGTACCTTCTATCTTTTTTAAAGCTTTAATAACCTTTTTATTGTATTCTTTATTGATATCTGTAATTACATAACCCACTTTAGCATCTGTAGATAGATACTGTCCTGTAATGTTTAATTCGAATTCTGCTAAGACTAAATTAATTTTAGCCATAATCCCTGGAACATTATGGTGAATATGTAAAAAACGATGAGCATTTTTATGGTGTGGCAAACGTATATTTGGAAAGTTTACTGCATCTACTGTATTACCAGAATTAATATATGCCATGATTTTACTAGGCACAAAGTCGGCAATATCTTTTTGAGCTTCTTCTGTACTACCACCAACATGTGGTGTTAAAATCACATTATCCAATCCTTTTAAAGCGGTATAGAATTCACCATTTTTTCTTGGTTCTTCTGGATATACATCAACAGCAGCGCCTGCTAATTTCCCTGATTTTAGAGCAACTACTAAAGCTTCAATATCTACTACAAAACCACGAGAAAGATTTACTAAATGAGCGCCATCTTTCATTTGCGCAATCTCCTCTTTACCTATATAGTTTTTATTAGCTGCATTATCATCAACATGTAGCGTAACTACATCAGAAATAGTTAATAATTCTTTTAAGGTATTTAATTTAGTTGCATTCCCTAAAGCCAATTTATCTTCAACATCATAGTAATAAACATCCATTCCTAAGGCTTCTGCTAAAACCGACAATTGCTTACCAATATTACCATAACCAACAATTCCTAGTTTTTTTCCACGTACCTCTCTAGAACCTGCAGCAGTTTTTTGCCATTGACCATTATGTAATTCTGAACTACGTTGAAAAACACTACGCATTAACATAATAATTTCTCCAATTGCTAATTCAACCACAGAACGTGTATTGCTATATGGCGCGTTAAAAACTACAATTCCGTTTTCTTTACAAGCGTCTAAATCAATTTGTTTTGTTCCGATACAAAAAGCTGAAACAACCATTAATTTATTAGCAGCTTCAATCACTTTTTTAGTGACTTGAGTTTTAGATCTAATTCCTAAAACATGTACGCCTTTTAATTTCTCTATTAATTCATCTTCAGACAAACTTTTAGAAACAGTTTCAACAGAAAAACCATCTTTAGATAATTTACTAAAAGCATCTACATGTACATTTTCTAGTAATAGAATTTTTATTCTATTTTTTGGATATGATATATTTCTCGGTAATTTATTTACATATAAAAACTCGTCAAAATTTGGCGTTATATGATCTGCATTTTTAGTCGTTTTTTCTCTAGAAACATTTTCTGTATAAGCAAAAAACTTGTCGGCAACACCTGCTTCTTTAGTTACTGCATCGCTATAACCGTCTCCAATCATTTGAACTTCTCCATCTAGATTTAGATCACCTAAACACTTAATTTTTCCATTATGAGTAGACAACACATTATCTCTATCAAAACCTACAATTTGTCCGTCTGCATCAAATTCAAAAGTATTCGCATACACTCTATCGGCTGGTACATTATATTCGGCAACTATTGGCTCTATAAATTCTTTAAAACCACAAGAAATCACATAAATATCATCAGAAAATTCTTCGAAAAACTCTTTATTTCTTTCAATAGAAGATGATACCAGCTTACTTAATTCACTAATTAACAATGGTAAATCTGCCTTGTTTGCTTTTAACAGATTGATACGTCTTTCTAATGATTCTGTAAATGATATCTCGCCATCAATTCCTAAATTAGTAACATTAATTATTTCTTGAATAATTTCTTCTTTGTTAGGATTATTTGCCAAGGTGATTTCTGCCAAAACATCTAATGCTTCCACTCGTGTTAAGGTGCTATCAAAATCAAAAACAAAACTTCTTTTTAGTGTGCTGCTCATAGTTAACTAAAGTTAAGCTACAAAAATACGAAGTAAATTGACAAAAAAATCAAGAAAGCTTTTCTACTTATTAATTTTTACCAAATTGATAAAAAAGACGTTTTTAATTAATTAATTAGCAATAAAAAAGAGAATTATACACCAAAATATAGGTAATGATTCCACCCAAAATGAACTATAATATTTTGATTGTGATTCTTTGGCTCTCATCAATAAAAATAAAAGTGCAAAAAAGAAAATTAAAAATAAATTTCTAATGGATGAATTTGGTGCAATTACAAACTCTAAAACAAGGCAGATAATCAACAAAAAATAGCCTAACTTTTTAGTGTTTTCTACACCTATTTTTTGCGGAATGGTTTGTAAGGATATTGCATCGTATTTTATATCTCTAATGTCAAAAGGTAATATTAAAACGATCACCAGTAAAAATCGTTGAAATGCAGCTAAATATGCTACTTCAGATAATTCAGATTGAACATCCACTAACGGTGCTAAAACTGTAAAACCAGTCCAAACTAATGCAACTACAATAATTTTTAAATGACTAATAGTTCTTAAATTTTTTTGAAACCCACTTAAAAATGGAATCGCATATAACAAGGTTAATAAAGAGAAAGGGACTAAAAACAGTAGTGTATTAAAAGATAATTTAACGCCGTAAAAACACATCAATAAAAAACAAATAAATGAGAAAATTTGAATTGCTTTTAAATTATTAGTCAAACTTCGATGATGCAATTTTGCAACACCGGCATATTTCACAAAATTGTACCCAGTAATTGTTCCATAAAACATAAAATAATCTAGGGATTCGTTATACGATAGATTAAAATATATTTCTGTTATTCTCACAAAACAATACACAGATAATGCAACATGAATACTTGCATTTACATAAAAATCTAAGGCTATTTTTAAAAGCTTCATCTTGTAAAAATACATTTAATGTTCATAACCTTATAATTTGGTTAATAATTTACCTGTTTTTGATAAAATCTTACCTAAAAAATCAATAGAAAATATGTAATTTTGAGCTTCTAAAAATTACACTGTTTATTGATTGAAAAATCTTAAACTAAAACGATTGAATTAAGGACAAATTAGATAGTATAGATGAACACAAATTCGTTTCAACAAAGACATATTGGACCTAATAAAGAGGAACAAGAAAAAATGTTATCAACTATTAAAGCTGATACACTTGAGCAATTAATTTACGAGACCATTCCAGATGATATTCGTCTAAAAGGTGAATTAGATTTAGCTCCAGAAATGAGTGAATATGAATATTTAAATCATATTAACGAATTAGGTGCCAAAAACAAGGTTTTTAAAAGTTATATCGGCTTAGGATACCATGAAGCAATTGTACCTAGTGTAATTCAACGAAATATTTTAGAAAATCCAGGTTGGTACACCGCTTATACTCCTTATCAAGCAGAGATTGCCCAAGGAAGATTAGAAGCATTGTTAAATTATCAAACCATGGTTTGTGATTTAACAGGAATGGAACTAGCAAATGCTTCTTTACTAGATGAAGGAACTGCAGCTGCAGAAGCCATGGCTTTGTTATTTGATGTTAGAGAACGATCTCAAAAAAAATCTAATGTTGTTAAGTTTTTTGTTTCAGAAGAAATTTTACCTCAAACATTATCGGTTTTACAAACACGTGCTACTCCGATTGGAATTGAATTAGTGATTGGCAATCATGAAGAATTTGATTTTTCTGATGCCTTTTTTGGAGCAATTTTACAATATCCAGGAAAACACGGAGAAGTATTTGACTATACAGATTTTGTTACGAAAGCAAATGAAAACAATATAAAGGTTGCGGTTGCAGCAGATATTTTATCGTTAGTAAAACTAAAATCTCCAGGAGAATTTGGTGTCGATGTAGTTGTTGGAACCACACAACGTTTTGGAATTCCTTTAGGTTATGGAGGGCCTCACGCTGGTTATTTTGCAACTAAAGAAGCATACAAACGTAGTATTCCAGGACGCATTATTGGTGTTACCAAAGATGTAAATGGTGGAAGGGCTTTACGAATGGCTTTACAAACCAGAGAGCAACATATTAAACGTGAAAGAGCTACTTCCAACATTTGCACAGCCCAAGTTTTATTAGCTGTTATGGCTGGAATGTATGCGGTATATCATGGAAAAGATGGTTTACAATATATTGCCAATAGCGTTCATACATACACAAAAACCCTGTCCATTCAATTAGAAGATTTAGGTTTTAAACAGGTAAACAACGCTTATTTTGACACTATTTTGATTGAAGTTGAAGCTGCAAAATTAAAAGCTGTAGCAGAAGCTAATAATATCAATTTTAATTATGTTGATGATAATCATGTTTCTATTTCTATAAATGAAACTGTCGGTATTAAAGAAATAAAAGCAATTGTAAGTTGTTTTGAAAAAGCGTTCAATCTTAAAAAAGGAGAATTACCTCTACCAATAAAAGTAATTCCTGAAAATTTACTAAGAAACACACCATTTTTAGAAAACGAAATATTTAATACGTATCAATCGGAAACGAATATGATGCGTTATATTAAAAAATTAGAGCGTAAAGATTTAGCGTTAAACCACTCAATGATTTCTTTAGGATCTTGTACGATGAAGCTAAATGCGGCTTCAGAAATGCTGCCTTTAAGTAATCCACAATGGGGAAATATTCACCCTTTTGCTCCTTTAAATCAAGCGGAAGGATATCAAGAAGTTTTAAAAAACCTAGAACATCAGTTAAATATAATAACTGGTTTTGCTGGCACTTCTTTGCAACCAAATTCTGGTGCACAAGGTGAATTTGCTGGATTAATGACAATTAGAGCCTATCATCAATCAAATAATGATTCGCATAGAAATATTTGTTTAATTCCTGCGTCAGCACATGGAACAAATCCTGCATCGGCAGTAATGGCTGGAATGAAAGTGGTTGTTACTAAAACAGATGAAAAAGGAAATATTGATGTTGATGATTTACGCGCTAAAGCTGAATTACATAAAGATAATTTAGCAGCTTTAATGGTCACCTATCCTTCAACACACGGAGTGTATGAAAAAGCCATTAAAGAAGTTACGAAAATTATTCATGATAATGGCGGACAAGTCTATATGGATGGAGCAAATATGAATGCTCAGGTAGGATTAACAAATCCTGCAACGATTGGCGCTGATGTATGTCACCTAAACTTACATAAAACTTTTGCCATTCCACATGGTGGTGGTGGCCCAGGAGTTGGCCCTATTTGTGTTGCACCACAGTTAGTGCCTTTTTTACCTACAAACCCTGTAATTGAAACTGGTGGTGAAAATGCGATTACCGCTATTTCTGCTGCACCTTGGGGTTCTGCATTAGCATGTTTAATTTCTTACGGATATATAACCATGTTGGGCGCTGACGGATTAACAAATTCGACAAAGAATGCCATCTTAAACGCAAACTATATTAAAGAACGTTTACAAGGACATTATGACACCTTATATACTGGTGAATTGAACAGAGCAGCTCACGAAATGATTTTAGATTGCCGTGATTTTAAGCAAAACGGAATTGAAGTTGTAGACATTGCCAAACGTTTAATGGATTACGGATTCCATGCACCAACAGTTTCTTTTCCTGTAGCCGGAACTATTATGGTAGAGCCTACAGAATCTGAAAGTATTGATGAATTAGATCGTTTTTGTGATGCTATGATTGCTATTAGAAAAGAGATTGCAGAAGCTACTAAAGAGGATACTAACAATCTTTTAAAAAATGCGCCTCACACTCAAGCGATGTTAACGGATGATGAGTGGACTTTACCTTATACACGTAAACAAGCTGCTTTTCCGTTGGATTATATTACTGAAAATAAATTTTGGCCTTCTGTTAGAAGAGTTGATGATGCATTTGGTGACAGAAACTTAATTTGTTCTTGTAACCCAATTGAAGATTATATGTAGGACAAGCAGTGTCTTTTAACTATTTTAAACCGTTTCGTTTTGAAACGGTTTTTTTTATTATAAATGAGTGTTTTTCCTTATTGATTTTATCAATTTAAAAAGATAACTTAGCTACATGTACTGAACCTGTTTCAGTAACCTTGGTATAAGTCATTAAAACGACGCGTATCAATTAAGTTGTGTGCAATTAAGAAAATATCATATGCCATCAGAATCTTACATTAATTTCCTTCACATTAGAATAGATGTTCTGAAATTAATCGAGACTCATACTTACTATACAAATAATAGACCAGGACGAAAGAGTTTAGGGCATTTGACTAGAAGTGCTGTGGTTATGCTTTGTGCAGCTTGGGAAAGATATAACGAGGATTTACTATTAGAATCGATTGATAAAATTTGTCTTTCAGTTAATGATATAAATCAATTAAATGATGGCATCAAGAATACGATAAGTGAAAAGGTGAAATCTGATAAACATAATAACAAACCAATCGAATTAGCTGGTTTAGGCTGGAAAGAGGTTTGGAAAAATTATGCGTTGGATGAAACTAAATTATTAAACACACCAAAGGGTAATAAACTAAGAGAATTATACTTGACTTATCTAGGAATCCCTGATTATACTAGATTGTGGACTGTGAATAATTCGACTGAAATTGATCTTTTTGTTTCTGATAGAGGTAATATTGCACATAATGGAAACAAAGCTTCGTATATTAGGATGACTAAATTAAGAGCTTATCAGGATTTAATTGTAAATAATGTGATAAATATTGATTCAAATATGGCAGACACTTTACAAGTAATGACAAGAACAGCAAGTTTACCTTGGAATAAGGACTACTTTACTGACCTTTCAAAATATTAATATAGATTTTAAAAATGGGAAAATTTCTAATTAGGCAAATGAGCAATGGACAATACTATTTTAACTTAAAAGCTTCAAATGGAGAGGTATTGGTTACAAGTGAAGGTTACACAAGTAAGGCTGGCTGTATGAATGGTGTTGATGCTGTCAAAATTAATGCTGTTAGAGGTAATCAATTTATTGAAAAGACTTCTTCAAACGGAAAATATTACTTCAACTTGAAATCACAGAATGGACAAATTATAGCAACTAGTCAAATGTATTCTAACAAGAATTCAATGCTTGGAGGAATCGAAGCTGTTAGAAGATATGCACCAAATGCAAGATTAGACTACTAACTGTACACAACAACATTAACTACTAATAAAATAAGGATAAACCAATGAAAAAAAACACTACTTTTTTAATAGGAATACTTGGAGTTAGCCTCTTTATTATTTCATCTATTGTTGGTGGAATTCTAATTGAAAACTACAGTATATTGAGTCAATACATAAGTGAAACTTATGCAATTGATACAATATATGGCGTAATTTTAAGAGCCTTTGGGTATATTCCAAGTGGAATTCTTCTTACCATATTTTGTTTTTTTGGAGCAACTTATTTTCAACCTTCTAAACTAATCAAAATTGGGTTTTATGGTATCGGAATATTTTATGGATTAGCTACAATAATGGTTGGAATCTTTCCTTGTGATAGTGGATGTAATAAACAATTAATTGACCCAAGCACTTCTCAAATCATTCATAATTTAATGGGGTTATTAACATATTTATTTGTTCCTATTTGTATGATACTAGTTGGAGTAGGATTAAAAAGGTTCTCAAATCACAATAGGTTCTCAATACTATCAATTGCATATGGTGTAATAAGTATTTTATTTGTATTCTTATTGGTCTCTAATTCGAATTCTGAATACATTGGATTATATCAACGAATGGTAGAACTCGTATTTATTATATGGGTAATTACTTGTGCTATTACCATTAAAAATAAAAAACCAGCAGATAATAATCTATAAGAAAATAGTAGCTTTTTTTTAATAAAAGAGACATGTTTATTACATTCTAAAACTTTCAGTAAAAAAACTCTTAAAAACTTCTTCTTTTGTTATTCTAATTCACTTGAGGATTATATGTAACTGACTATGCATACAAATTGAAAGTATTTTTATTAAGAATAGATATTTCTCCTTATTGATTTTCTTAATTTTAAAAACTAACTTAGCTAACTCTTGATATAACGAATTAAAACTCGACCATATTAATTAAGTTGTAAAACATTTAAAATAAACATTTCGGATGAAAAAGACACTTTCAATTTTCATATTTATTTTACCATTCCTAATGAATTCTCAAAACAAGGAAACGATAGATTGGATAACTAATAATTCGATAGAAATAGAAAATGCAAATCCTAATTCTGAACTAAAACATTTCGAAAATAATACGCCTATTAAATTCGCAAATGCTAAAATTTTCGGGTTTGGAGAAGCTTCTCACAATACAAAGGAATTTTTCGACTTAAAAGCCAAATTCTTCAAGCATTTAGTAAAAAATGAAGGTTTGAAAACTTTCATAATGGAAGAATCTTATCAAGCTGAATCTGGAATAAACGAATGGATAAGTGGTGGAAAAGGAGATATTAAAACAATTGCTAACAATTTTAATATTGGTTTTTGGTACACTAAAGAAATTGTAAATTTATTACAATGGATGAGAAACTATAACTTGAATAAAGCCAAAGAAAATCAAATTCGATTTTACGGAATGGATATCCAAATAGGAAAAAACATTAGTCAAGAAATACGTGAATTTGTTAACACACATAAAATTACTATTGACGAAAAGCTTCTAATGATTGTAGATAATTGCTCAACCAAAAGTATAGATTATAGTAAATCTGACATTTGGTGGAAAATTCAAATTCCAAAATTAAATAAATTGAAAAAACAAATACTGAATTCACAAATAAAAGATGAAGACTACAATCCTGTAATCAGAAGTTTAGATTATTTAATAAGCTATACTCAATATGCATCAAAAGTTAAAACTAAATATCCAGAAAATACTGAATTTAGAGATTTAAAAATGTTTGAAAACGTTAAATGGATAGTAGAAAACGAATCTAAAAATGGAAAAGCTTTTATTTGGGCTCATAACGAACATATTAATAAAAAGGAAATGTATTATACTGGGAGCGATATAATAAATTTAGGTCGTCATTTGAAAGATTATTATAAAGATAATTACTATAGTGTAGGTTTTGACTTTGGAATTGGAGAAATAAATGGTTTCATTATAGATAAAAAAAAGGGAAATCATTGGAAAACTTACGACATAGAAAAACCATTCAAAAGAACATATGCTAAAACTCTAATGTCTATAAATAAAGATATTTATTTTATTGATTTGCAAAAAGCAATTGAAAATGATTCCTCAAAATTTTTTAGTAAGAAAAACAAACATTTATTAATAGCAGGTGGAGGGTATCAACCTAAACCACTTCACAAAATTATGATAAGTAAAATTTATACTGAAACATATGACGGATTGATTTTTGTCAAAGAAATATCGAGACCCGAATATAATTTGGATAAATAAAAAAACGTTTTACAACTCCGTATAAAATTAATTGCTGGTTTTAGCTAGTTTACGAAAGTCCTCGCGGACTTTCTTTGCCCATAATTATTTGCTAAATTAGTTGCTTAAACACGCCACTAGCATAGACAACAACGTTAGCTAATCATCTAAAATAAACCTCTTCAAAACTCTCTACAACCTCTTCTTTCGTTCTTCTAAAAACTTGTGTTGATTTTATTTCTGAAATAGAGTTATTTCCCATAGCAGCAACTAATTCTTTTACTGCTAAAATTGTTTTAGTATGGTAGTTTTTAACACGGATATTTTTATCTTCTACAACCAATGCTTTTACTAAATCATCATCTTGTGTTGCCACACCAACAGGGCAGGTATCTAAATTACATTCACGTGCTTGAATACAACCTAAACTTAGCATAAAACTACGCGCCATACCAATTGCATCTGCACCTAAAGCCAAGTATTTTACAATATCAAAAGCATCGATCGCTTTTCCGCTTGCTATAATTTTAATCTGTTCTTTTAAGTTGTATTTCTTTAGCATTTTATTTACAAAAACCAATCCGTCTATTAACGGAGTTCCAACATAATTAGAAAACTCTAATGGTGCAGAACCTGTACCACCTTCTGCCCCATCTACAGAAACAAAGTCTGGATAATTATTTGCTTCTGAAAATGCTTTAAACATGGCTTCAATTTCTGAAGTATCTCCTACACAAAATTTAACTCCTACTGGTTTTCCTTCCGCTAATTCCCTTACTTTTTGAATAAAAGAAATCATCCCTTCAAAATCTGAAAACGCCGAATGACTTGGCGGAGAATCTACTCGTGTAAAAGGCTTTACTGATCGTATTTTAGCAATCTCTTCAGTATTTTTCTTGGCTGGTAAAATTCCGCCATGTCCTGGTTTTGCTCCTTGTGAAAACTTAATTTCTATCATTTTCACTTCTGGTCTGATGGCATTTTCTTTAAAAATTTCATCGTCAAAGATTCTTTTTCCGTTTTCATCAGATTTTCCTGCCCCAAAATATCCTGTTCCAACTTGAAAAATTAAATCGCCTCCTTGTAAATGATACGGAGAAATTCCGCCTTCTCCTGTATTATGTGCAAAATCACCCATTTTTGCTCCTTGATTTAACGCTTTAATTGCATTTTTACTTAAAGAACCAAATGACATTGCTGAGATGTTAATAATTGAAGATGTATATTTCTGGGTACATTTATCGGAGCCGAATTGAATCATTTCTCCAGTAATATGATGATGATCTTTTGGAAATAGTGAATGCTTTACAAATTCGTACCCTTTTGCATATACATCATGCTGAGTTCCAAATGGAATCGTCTCAATTTCTTTTTTTGATCGTTGATATACAATACTTCTTTTTTCTCTATTTATAGGGGTTCCGTTTAAATCGTCTTCTATAAAATATTGTTGAATTTTTTCTCTTTCTTCTTCAAATAACCAACGTAAACGTGCTACTAATGGAAATGCTCTTAATAGTGAATGTTTTGTTTGAATGCTATCATATACTGCTATAAGCAATAAAATTCCAAAAATAGATAGTAAAATAATTGTTCCTATTTGTGGCATAAAATAAACCAATGCTCCGCAAGCACTAGTTATTATAAATAAAACAGCTAATATGGTATTTTTCATTTTTAGGTTTTAATTTTAAAGGGGCTTAAAAATAAACTTTTCATCTTAATTTACACAACTACTTTGGCAAATATCTGCGTTAGGGATTGTAGTGGAAATCCTTTTTATAAGCTAAATTTATAAGTGTCTTTACGAGTTTACGAAGTAATCTCTTTATAATAATGAGGTTGCCACAGTTTACAAAAAATAAACTTGGTAATAAAAGTTATAAAAAGATTGCAGCGTAAAGCCCGACCTAAAAGGTAACGCCCAACTTATAAGACTTTGAAATAAACTCGTAGATACTGAAACAAGTTCAGCATAAAAAAAACTCCAACAAATACATGTTGGAGTTTTAAATATGGTTAAAATTCTTAAAGAATTACTCTTTTTTGAATTTTGCGTATTTGTTTTTGAACTTGTCTATACGTCCTGCCGTATCTACTAATTTAGATTTACCAGTATAAAATGGGTGAGATGTTCTAGAGATCTCTAATTTTATTAACGGATACTCAACTCCTTCTACATCTAAAGTTTCTTTAGTATTTGCAGTAGAACGTGTTAAGAAAACATCTCCGTTAGACATGTCTTTAAAAGCAACCATTCTGTAATTTTCTGGATGAATTCCTTTTCTCATGATATATAATTTTAATACTTTATTCTTAATTTATAGTAAAGTTGGTAAAGCTTTACACGTTATTTGCTTAACATTTTAATCTTAAATATTAAGTGGGTGCAAATTTAACCCTTTTTTTTAATTTGCAAACAAATAATTTATTTTATTTGTATAAAAATAATATCCATGAAAATTCTAACGTATTTTTTTATTTTATTACTGACAGCCATCACCTTATCTTCTTGTGAAACCACCTATAAATTTAGCATAGAAGTTCCTAAAAAGACAACTATAGGAAAAACTGTTACTGCTACTTTAAAAGAGAAAAACAATAATCCAATTGATTCTGTTCAATTTTTCTTAAACGGGAAACAACTTGCAAGTAAAAATAATAGTATTACAATTAATACTGAATCTATTGGTGTAGGTAAACAATATATTACGGCATTAACTTTTTATCCTGGAAAAACTAAAAAAACAAATAATTCGTTTGAAATTTTTGCAAATAAAGCGCCAGAAGTTTATGGCTACAAATTAATCAACACCTACCCGCATGATGCAAAAGCATATACGCAAGGATTAGAATATCATAATGGATATTTGTATGAAACTACAGGAAGAAAAGGACAATCTACTTTAAGAAAAGTTGATATTAAATCTGGGAAAGTAATTCAGAAAATAGATTTAGATAAAAAATATTTTGGCGAGGGAATGACTATTGTAAAAGATAAAATTTTCTGGCTCACATGGCAGGCTAAAAAAGGGTTTGTATACAATTTAAACGACTTTAAACAAGTTGGAGAATTTAACTATAATAGAAGTAAAGAAGGTTGGGGGTTAACTCATAATGCTACTGAATTAATTAAAACTGATGGTTCTCACAATATTTGGTTTTTAAATCAAGAAACACAAAAAGAAAAAAGAAAAATTCAAGCTTATACGAACAAATATGCAGTTGATAAATTAAATGAAGCTGAATTTTTTAACGGAAAATTGTATATTAATAGATGGATGACAGAGAAACCTGTAAAGTCTATTTTTGTAATTGTGAACCCTGAAAATGGCGTGGTTGAAGGCCTTGCAAATCTTAATGGTTTACGTAAAGAAGTTTTAAAATCTCAGAAATTAGAAGATGATGATGTTTTAAACGGAATTGCTTTTGACAATGAAAATAACAGACTCTTTGTAACTGGAAAACATTGGAGTAAGTTATTTGAAATTGAACTTGTAAAAAAGCAATAATCCATTAAATAAAAAGTTATACTTTTAACCAAAATCAATCAATGCGATATATTATTACTTTTCTTATTTGTGTTCTTTTATTTTCTGTTAGTTCTTGTAGAAAAGATTTTAATACAGTGGCTAGTTTTGGCGACTTAACTTTTTCTAAAGACACTGTTTTTTTAGATACTGTTTTTTCGAATATTGGTTCTGCCACCTATAATTTAAAGGTTTACAACAAGAGTAATAAAGCGATAAGCATCCCTTCTATTCAATTAGAGAACGGCAACAGTTCTAACTATAGATTAAATGTTGATGGAATTTCTGGAAAATCATTTCAAAATATTGATTTGTTAGCTAACGATAGTATTTATGTTTTTGTTGAAACCACCATTGATGTTACTTCTGTAGCAAATCCATTATATACAGATCGGATTTTATTTGATAATGGAACTAATCAACAAGATGTGGATTTAGTTACCTTGGTACAAGATGCAACTTTTATTTATCCGGGTAGAAATCCAATCTCAATGAAAATTGATAGTCTTTCTTTAGATGGCAAACCAACATCAATTCAAGGTCGTTTTTTAACAGATACCGAACTTACTTTTACCAATACAAAACCCTATATAATTTATGGATATGCAGCTGTACCAGAAAATAAAACCTTAACTGTAAATGCTGGAGCTAAGATTCATTTTCATGATAATTCTGGTTTAATTATTGATAAAAACGCCACTTTAAAAGCCAACGGAACATTATCTGAAAAAGTAGTTTTTGAAGGCGATCGATTAGAACATTCTTTTAGTAGAGTACCTGGGCAATGGGGAGCAATCTGGATGCGTGCAGGTAGTAGAGACAACGAGCTAACGAACGTACAAATTAAAAACGGAATTATTGGTGTATTAGTTGATAGTATTGGTTCAAATTCTACTCCTACCTTAACACTAAAAAATACCGAAATTTATAATAATGCTAGTTTCGGAATTCTCTCTAGAGAAGCAAATATAATAGGAGAAAATGTTGTTATTGGTAACGCTGGTCAAGCTTCTTTAGCCGCTACTATTGGTGGAACTTATAATTTCACACATTCAACTTTTGCAAATTATTGGAGTAATGGAATTAGACCTTTACCTGCAGTTTTAATTAATAACTTCGTTTCTTTTAATGATGAAAACGATCAAGAAGTTATTTTGACTAGAGATTTACATGCTGCTAATTTTACCAATTGCATTTTTAACGGAAATAATAATATAGAACTAATTTTAGATAAAGTTGAGGGAAGTTTATTCAATTATAATATTAGCAATTCTCTAATTGAATTTACAGATAGTAATAATGACTTTAATGATATTGCTGAAATGAATTTTGATGATACAATACATTTTCAAAACAATATTATTAATGGTAGTCCAAATTTTAGAGGTACTTCACTAAGTGATTTTATTATTGGCGAACAAAGTGCAGCGATTAATAAAGCAAAAGCGACTAGTATTTCTTTAGATATTTTAGGAACTGATAGAACCACTAATCCTGACATTGGTGCCTACCAACATATTGAGTTTAAAAAAGATTAGTCTTTATTTTATTTGAGTTGAACTTTAGCAAATCGAACATTTAAAACTCCCCAATCGTGTTGAAAACTATTAATTGGATTTAATAATTCAACTTGATATTTATTTCTGTCCAAAGCATCAATTAATTCATTACATCCTTTACCAAGAATCTCTTTTTCGGTATTTTCATAATAATCGTCAAAAATAATGACAGTATCTTTTGTAATAATTTTTGTTAGGTTTTCCCAATCAGACTTCACTGTATCAATACTATGTCCACCATCTATAAATATAAAATCTATATTAATGTTTGGGTTATCTGACACAAATTTTGGTAAAGTTTTTTGAGAATAGCCTTGATATAAATTAATATTTGCTCCAGTAGGGTTTAATTTGTTTTGTATAGAATTTTTTGATAATGGTCTTTTAGAAAACTCTTCTTTCAACTCATCTTCTGTTAACATTTCAAACAAGTCAAAACCATAATAATTAATTGTAGATGCTTTATGGAAACTTTTAGCAGTCTCAATCATTCTATTAGAGTTTCTCCCATTAAACACTCCAACTTCTAATATTGAATTGCTTTTTTGTTTTGCAATTTCACTAATTAATGTTCTGTATCGTAAGGGTTTTATAATTGCTAAACGCAACTTATACTTAATAAAGTAAAATAATTTCATTATAATTGAAGCTTAGTTAGTTAAAAAAAACGAAAATACTTATTTTTTATACACCGTACCATTCTTCATAACAAAAACAACATTCTCCATCGTTGAAATATTTTTTGTTGGGTCTTCGTTTACTGCAATGATATCTGCCAAAAAATCTTTTTTAATTTGACCTAAGGCGTCTTTCATATCCAAAATTTCTGCATTTGTAACAGTTGCAGATTGGATAGTTTCCATTGCTGGCATACCTCCTTCAACCATAAATCCAAATTCTTTTCCATTATTACCATGCTTAAAAACACCTGCATCTGTTCCAAATGCAATTCCGACTCCTTTTTTATATGCTCTTGCAAACGTTCCTTGTATTTGTGGCCCAACAGATAATGCTTTTGGAACTACTATCGCAGGGAAATACCCTTTTACTTTTGCTTTTTCAACTACTTCTTTTCCAGCAGTTATCGTAGGTACTAAATAAGCATTGTGCTTTTTCATTAACTCCATGGTTTTATCACTCATAAAAGTACCATGTTCAATTGTTTTTACGCCTCCAATAATTGCACGCTGCATTCCTTCATCTCCATGTGCATGCGCAGCTACTTTCATTCCGTAATCTTTTGCGGTATTACAAATAGCCTTTACTTCTTCTATTGTAAATTGTGGGTTCTGTCCAGATTTAGCAACACTTAACACGCCTCCAGTGGCTGTTATTTTTATCCAATCAGCTCCATTTTTATATCGTTGTCTTACTGCTTTTTTTGCATCTTCAACAGAATTCACAACTCCATCTTTTGGTCCAGGATTCCCTATTAATTCTCTACTACCACCGTTTGTTGGGTCTGCATGACCTCCAGTTGTAGCCAATGCTTTTCCTGCTGTGAACACTCTAGGTCCAATAACCTTTCCAGTTTTAATTGCTTTTCCTAAAGAAATATTCACTCCTGTTCCGCCTAAATCTCTAACTGTTGTAAATCCATTTAACAAGGTGATTTTTGCAAAACCAACAGAATTATACGCTCTGTCAGCTTCGTTTAATATATATTTATTAATCCTCGCTTTTGGACTATGTTCACTTTCTATATGTACATGCATATCAATTAAACCAGGCATCACAACTTTACTTTTTAAATCGATGGTATCTGAGTTTTTGTCTTTCGGACTCACATATCCATTTAAAACATTCACAATTTTATTCCCTTGAACTACAATTGTTTTTTTTGATTGAATTTTTCCAGATTCAGTATCAATTATTTTACCACAATGTAAATACGTTGTTTGGGCAAACGAACAAGTGATAACGAATAAAAAAGAAAGAATAAAACTGATTTTTTTCATGATAAAAAATTTAATTAAGTTTATAAATGTAAGAATTTTTTAAGTAGCTTGCTTTTTTAAATTTTTCTATTTTCATGAAGAATATTATAATCACTGGTACAAGTAGAGGAATTGGTTTTGAACTTGCACAACAATTTGCTAATACAGGACATAAAGTGTTGGCTTTATCAAGAAATACTAAACCTTTAAAAAAAATAAATCATAAAAATATTACTTTAATTTCTGTTGATTTATCTAATAATGTTGACTTTAAAAAAGTAGTTAATTTTATAAAAACTAGTTGGAAAAAAGTTGATATTCTTATTAATAATGCAGGAAAACTAATTAATAAACCCTTTACCGATTTAACTTCTAATGATTTTTTAGAAGTTTATAAAGTGAATGTTTTTGGCGTAGCAGAACTCACAAAACAATGTATTCCTTTTTTCACAAAAGGAAGTCATATTGTTACGATAAGTAGCATGGGAGGAATTCAAGGAAGTATGAAATTTCCTGGATTAGCAGCTTATAGTTCTGCTAAAGGTGCCGTTATTACACTATCAGAATTATTAGCAGAAGAATATAAAGAACACGGCTTTTCTTTTAATGTTTTAGCTTTAGGAGCAGTACAAACAGAAATGCTTGAAGAAGCGTTTCCTGGGTATCAAGCACCAACAACAGCTAAAGAAATGGCAGATTATATTTTTAATTTTGCTTTAACGGGGTATAAGCATTATAACGGAAAAGTTTTACAAGTTTCAAGTTCTACACCATAAACTTATTGAGTTTTCAAAATCACATACCAGAGAAAGCAATTTTACCCGTTCAATATTTAATTGATCAGCATAATTTTATTTTAAAAATCGTAAAACAGCGTCAAACAAAACATGGTGATTTTAGAAAATTACCAAACGGAAAATATCAAATCACTGTTAATAATAATCTTAATAAACATCAATTTTTATTAACCTTGATTCATGAAATCTCACATCATGTTACGCATCAAAAGTTTGGACGCGTACAACCGCATGGTAAAGAATGGAAAACGATTTTTCAACATTTAATGTTACCGTTTTTAAAGCCAGCTATTTATTCGAAGGAAATCTTACCTTTTCTTGCCAATTATTTAAAAAACCCTAAAGCAAGTACGGATAGCGATGTTAAATTATCATTAGCTTTAAAAGGAAATGTTTCTAGTATGGGAAAGAATTTTATCTTTGAAGTTCCATATGGAAGTTTATTCCGATTTAAAAACACTATTTACAAAAGAGGTAACAAACGTAGAACTCGTTTTGAGTGTTTAAACACCAATAATAAAAGAGTATATCTTTTTAATCAGAATGTAGAAGTAGAAAAATATGAAAAATAACTATTACGCAGTAATAATGGCTGGTGGAGTTGGATCAAGATTTTGGCCAATGAGTACGTCAAACTTTCCCAAGCAATTTCATGATATGTTAGGAGCTGGTCAATCTTTAATTCAAAGAACATTTGAAAGAATTAATGATTTAGTTCCTTCAGAAAATATATTAATTGCAACAAACAAACGCTACGAAGATTTAGTGTTAGAACAACTTTCTAAGACAACAAAAAATCAATTATTATTAGAGCCTGCAATGCGTAATACTGCACCTTGTATTTTATATGCTGCTTTAAAAATATACAATCAAAATCCAGATGGCGTAATGCTTGTTGCACCTTCTGATCATTGGATTGATGACGAAGCGGAGTTTACAAGAAATATAGAAACATCTTATAAAGCATGTTCTAAGAGTGACATTTTAATGACCTTAGGGATTCAGCCAGATTCTCCTAATACAGGTTATGGATATATTCAATTTAATAAAGACGAAACTGAAATTAAAAAAGTAAAAAACTTTACTGAAAAACCTAATTTAGAAACTGCAAAAGAGTTTATTTCTAGTGGTGATTATTTATGGAATGCAGGGATTTTTGTTTGGTCTGTAAAAAGTATTATCAAAGCTTTTAAGAATTCGTTACCTGAAATGATTGATATTTTAGATGACGAAAATAATGTCTATAATTCTGACTTTGAAGACGATTTTATCAATACAAATTATGCAAAATGCGAAAACATTTCTATTGACTTTGGTATTATGGAAAAAGCAGAAAACGTACATGTTTTACCCGTTGATTTTGGTTGGAATGATTTAGGTACTTGGGGCTCTTTATACAATAAACTTGAAAAAGATTCTGAAGAAAATGCTACTGTTGGTGGTCAAACAATTTTTAGAGACGCCAACGGAAATATGATACGAACACAAAACGGCAAGAAAGTTGTTATTCAAGGACTGAAAGATTATATCGTAGTAGAAAAAGATGATGTTCTTTTAATCTGTCCTAAAAAAGATGAACAAGACATCAAACAAATAACTTCTGAAGTTAGAGGTACTTTTGGAGAAGATTTTGTTTAAAAAAGTTATACTTCAATAAAAAAGCATCCAGATGGATGCTTTTTTTATGCTAATTAATGCAAATTCGATACATTTAACAACAGTTTGTCAATTAGTTACGAATACATCTTAAAGATTTAATGTCATTCCCGTGAAAACGGGAATCTAAACACCAATGTTTTCATAGATTCCTGCTTTCGCAGGAATGATAATATGTTTTAAACATATTGATAATTATATCAAATTTTAAAATAATTTCTTACTCTAATTCAGCTTAATTACCTCTCTTAATAAAGAGCGTATCTAATTTCATTTCCGATTGTAACCATGTCCTTAATTCTCTTTCTTTTGGAGAAATGATACTATCTGGCAAACTTCTATTCCATTTTATAATTGCTTGTGGAATCGTATCAATCTTTATAAAATCTTTAGAAGACAATACACTCGCAAAACCAATTTCTTGAATGTCACTATAGCGTATTTTTGCATCTTTTGCTATTCTACTAAAAGCTACAAACTTCTCATTCTTATTTAAAGCATCTTTTTCAATACGCTTATTTAAAGATGAAATCGTTTCCTGCAAACCTTCAATTTGTTTATGTAAACCATCTATTACATTTTTACTTTCTTGTAACTCTTGACGCTTTTCATTATAAGCAGTTGTAATTAAATTGTAGCTTTTTGTATCACTACCCTTTACTTGAATTTTAACTTCACTTAAATTTGAATATCGAGGATCACTCACTAATTTATTTTGCAAAATATTTTCTTCAGCTTCGGTAACTTCATTAAAAAAGTTTAGGCTAATTATTTTATTATCAATATCTAAATTCTCATCAATTAATTGATAATTAGGAATTGCATCAATTTCATTCTTAACATAATTTTTAAACTGAGCTTGCATTCTACTTTCATCCAAAGCATTAATAAAAGTGTACACCGCAGGTATCATTACTGCAATTCCTACAATGGTAGCAATTGTAGCATATCGTTTTCTTTTAGCTGCATTGGCATATTTATGCATTGGAAAACTCAATAATTTTAATACAATAAAAGTAGCTAGGGCAATAAAAATAGTATTAATAGTAAACAAAAACATAGCGCCTAACGCATAGTTAAACCCTATCATTTCACCAGAAAAACCTTTTGCCAGCCCAAAACCTGCTGTACATAATGGCGGCATTAAAGCGGTAGCAATTGCTACACCAAATATTACTGACGCTACCGTACCTTTTTTAGTTCTAGCAACCATTAATGCTAAACCTCCAAAAAACGCAATTAATACATCTCTAATATCTGGTTTTGTTCTTCCTAATAATTCTGAAGTATCTTCTCCTCCACCAGGAAAAAAATAAAAGTATACAAATGATGCTAATAAACTTAGCACAATCATCGTTGCTAAACTTACTGCCGATTTTTTAAAAATATCGATATCATTAATAGCAAAAGCACTACCAATTCCTAAGATTGGGCCCATCAACGGAGATATTAACATCGCTCCAATTACAACAGCTGTAGAATTTGCATTTAACCCGACAGAAGCCACAAAAACAGCAAAAATAAGAATCCATGCTGTTGCTCCTTTAAAAGGAACATCTGCTTTTATAGCTTCTATAGTTGCTTCATGATCTGTATCGTGACGAAAGTCTAAAAGCTCGGTTAAATACTTTTTTACACTAACAAATAACCCTTTAGCTTCATTTTTAATTTCTTGCTTAGATTTTGATGCAGTTTCTTCTTTATTTTGTTGCTCTTCCATTATATAAATTGATAAAAATCATCGGAAAGATACAAAATTTTAAAAATGATATGGAAACTAATTTATATAGGATGAAAAAGGTTTAAAAAGAAAAAAGCTTCACGAAATGTGAAGCTTTTTTTGTGACCGGGCTGGGGCTCGAACCCAGGACCCTCTCCTTAAAAGGGAGATGCTCTACCAACTGAGCTACCAGGTCATTTTTGCTCTTAGCGGCTGCAAATATATACCTATTTTTATAAAAAACAAACTTGTTTTTTATTTTGTTTCATTTAAATATGCTTCTCTTACTTTTTTAAATAAATTAGATGAATACACAAAGTTTACAACTGCTTCATTATCAGTTTTAAATATCTCTTTATTGGATCCTTCCCATGCTTTTACACCATTTCTTAAAAAAACAATTTTTTCTCCAATTTCCATTACAGAATTCATATCATGTGTATTAATTACGGTTGTAATTTTATACTCATCGGTAATTTCTTGAATTAAATTATCGATTACAATAGCTGTTTGCGGATCTAGCCCTGAATTTGGCTCATCACAAAACAAATATTTTGGCTTCATTACAATAGCCCTTGCAATAGCAACACGCTTTTGCATTCCTCCAGAAAGTTCTGCTGGAAATTTTGCGTTAGAATTTTCAAGATTAACACGTTTTAGAACGGCATTTACACGTTCTATCATTTCATTTACAGGCAGCTTTGTAAACATCTTTAAGGGAAACATTACATTTTCTTCTACGGTTTGCGAATCAAATAATGCAGAACCTTGAAAAACCATACCTATTTCTTGTCTCCATAGTCTTTTATCTTCAATAGAAAACTCCGTATTTATTCTACCATCAAAAGAAATTGTTCCAGATTCTGGAGTATGTAATCCAATTAATGATTTTAAAAAAACCGTTTTACCTGAACCACTTTGCCCAATAATTAAACTAGTTTTTCCAGGATGAAATGTGGTAGAGATCCCTTTTAAAACCTGCACATCACCAAAACCTTTATGTAAGTTAGCTACTTCTATCATTTTATGTTAGTAATAATTGAGTTAAAATATAATTCATAATCACTATTAAAATAATGGTCCAAACCACAGATTGTGTACTTGCTTTACCAACTGCAATTGAACCTCCTTTAACATAATATCCATGATAAGAAGGAACGGTTGCAATTAAGAAAGCAAAAATTAAGGTTTTAATTAATGCGTATTTCACTAAAAAAGGATCAAACTGTAATTGTACTCCATAAATATAATCTACAAAAGAAAAGATACCCGATGTAAAACCTGCTAAATATCCTCCTAGAATCCCTAGAAACATCGCCAAAACTATTAAAAAAGGATAGAAAAAAAGAGTCGCAATAATTTTTGGCATTACTAAATGATTTAAGGAATTTATCCCCATCACTTCTAAGGCATCAATTTGTTCTGTAACACGCATAGCACCAATACTTGATGTAATATAAGAACCTACTTTACCTGCTAAAATAATAGAACAAAAAGTAGGCGCAAACTCTAAAATTATCGATCTTTTTGTTGCAAAACCTATCAAATATTTTGGAATAAACGGGCTATCAATATTTAAAGCCGTTTGCAGAGCAATTACACCTCCAATAAAGAAGGAAATGAACATAATAATACCTAACGATTTTATACCCAATTCATCAATCTCCCTCATTACTGCTTCATAAAATACTCTACCACGTTGCGGTCTTTTAAAAACCTGACGCAGCATCATAAAATACTTACCAATATGTTCTAGGTAATTCATTCCATTTAATTTTATGCTAAAGTATTAAAATATCATCAACTGTTGGTAAAGTTTTACCTTTCAAAGGTAAAAATTATTACTTTTGAGTAAATTCAAAATTAAAACACCTTTTAATGAAAAAATTAAGTTTTATTTTTATCTGTATTTCTTTGTTTATTTTTTCTTGTCAGAAAAAAGACAACAAGCAGAAATCACCCAAATTAGTTATTGGAATTGTTGTAGATCAAATGCGTTATGATTACTTAACTCGTTTTGAAGATAGATATGGAGAAGGTGGATTTAAAAGAATTATACAGAATGGCTTTTCGTTAGAAAATGCTCATTATAACTATGTTCCTACGTATACTGCAGTTGGACATGCATCAATCTATACGGGAACAACACCAAACAATCATGGAATTATCGGGAATTGGTGGTATGATAAATTTTTAAAAAAATCTATCTACTGTGTAGATGATAAGACATATAATTCTGTGGGTACTGAAACAAATAAAGGAAAAAAATCTCCTTATAGATTGTTTACTACCACTCTAACAGATCAATTAAAATTAGCTCAAAATAATAACGGAAAAACAATTGGAATTGCCATAAAAGATAGGTCTGCAATTTTACCTGTTGGTCATACAGGAAATGCTGCGTATTGGTTTGATAATGGCGAAAACGGACGATTTATTTCAAGCTCATTTTACATGAATGATTTACCAAATTGGGTTAAAGAATTCAATAATCAAAACAACGCAAAAAAATATGTTTCCCAGCCTTGGAATACCTTATACGATATTAAAACCTACACGAATAGCATTAGCGATAACAATACTTTTGAAGAAAAATTTAAAGGAGAAGAAACACCAACTTTCCCTCACGATTTACCTAGTTTAATGAAAGAGAATGATGGAATTGGAATTATAAAAGAAACTCCTTTTGGAAATACATTAACATTAGATTTTGCAAAAGCTGCAATTTTGGGCGAGAATTTAGGCAAAAATAAAGCAACAGATTTTTTATCAATCAGCTTTTCTAGTACCGATTATGTTGGACATCGTTTTGGTGTTGATGCTGTAGAAACTGAAGATACATATTTGCGTTTAGATAAAGATTTAGCCGATTTATTTTCTTTTTTAGACACTCAGGTTGGCAAAGAGAATTATACTATATTTCTGACTTCTGATCATGGAGCTGCAAGAGCCCCATCATACTTGCAATCGTTAAAAATACCAGCGCCATATTTTGATGCTAAAGACTTTAAAACGTTTGTGAATTCAATCACCAAAAAATACTTTAGAAACGATGAACTGGTTGAGAACATTTCTAATTTTCAACTATTTTTAAATAAAGAGAAAATTGAATCTTTAGGGTTACAAAAAGAGGAAATTATTAACAAACTTGTTGAAGAAACAATTAATTACAAAACCATCTATAAAGCTATTTCTGCGAAAACACTACAGAATACAAATTTTACGACAGGAATCTTAAACTCAATACAAAACGGTTACAATCAAAAATTTTCTGGAGATGTATTATTAGTTCCAAATCCATCAACTATAAGTAGTTATTATAAAAAAGGTGGAACTACTCATGGTTCTGGATTTTCTTACGATACCCATGTTCCTATAATTTTTTACGGAAATGGAATTAAAAAAGGGTCTTCTAAAAAGAAGTATGAAATTATTGATATTACTCCTACACTTTCCAATTTATTACATATTGAAACACCAAATGGAAGCACCGGGAAAATAATTGATGAAGTTTTAAAAAAATAAATTATGAAAACAAAAATCTGCTATGTATTATGTTGTTTTTTTCTTAGTCCAATTTTTGGACAGGGGAACATTGATAATTTTAAAGAAAAATTCACCCTACCAATAGAAGTCAAAGAAACTTCTGGTTTACTTTTTTTTAATGACAAAATAATTACTCATAATGATAGTGGATATGCTGCTAACCTTTATGAGATAGATAGTCTTTCTGGGCTTATAACTAGAACTGTAAAATTATTAACGCAACTAATATTGATTGGGAAGATATAACTCAGAATGATACACATATTTTTGTGGGTGATATTGGTAATAATAAAGGTAACAGAACAGATTTAACTATATATAAAATTGAAAAAGAAGCTTATAAAAATTCTACCTCGGTAAATGCTGAAATTATTTCTTTTTCTTATGAAGACCAAACTGATTTTACAATCAATACAAACAATCATAACTTTGATGCAGAAGCAATTGTTGTCTATCATAATGATTTATTAATTTTTACAAAAAATTGGAAAGATCTTAAAACGAATGTCTATAAATTACCTATAGCAAAAGGCAATTATTCTGCAAAGAAAATTAGCACAGGTAACATCGAAGGGTTAATTACTGGGGCTACATATCCTAGGTTAGGTGGAGGAAATTTTTTTCTTTGTGGCTATGATGCTAATTCCATCCCTTTTTTAGTTATAATAAATCAAAATAGAAAACCTGGAGATGATATTTTTTATTCATCTTTTGAAAAAATATCACTAGAAAATGAATTAGGACAAGGAAGCCAAATAGAAGCCATTACCAGTTATGACTTTGGTAAAATGTACATTTCTAGAGAGTTTTTAAGCACAGCTATAAACGGCAATACTTTTAACTTCCCTCAAAAACTATATCAATTTGAAGAAATAATTTCATCACTACTTTCAACAAAAAATCACATAAAAAGTACGGTTACATTCTCACCAAATCCAGTTACCGATATTCTGAAAATTTACACTAAGAATAATATTAATTCAATAGTACTTTATAATTCTTTAGGCAAAAAAATTAACGAACTCAAGAACATCAATCATATAGATACTTCAAATCTTCCAAAAGGGATTTACTTTATTAAAGTCAGTTTTGAAAAAACCAATATTTATAAAAAAATAATCAAGCTTTAAATTGAGAACTATTCTGATGCCTTTTCATGGCTTTTTTAGACAAGAAAATTCCAACAAATAAAGATAAGATTGCGCCTACAAAAGTTCCAGGAACAAAATCAATAAATAAGAAGAAATCATATGCACCATGAAACAGTGTTGCCGCTAACAATCCGAATAAATTGAGTTGAGTTTTGTTTGGAGAAAACTTTGCCTTCCCCATAAAATATCCCATTAATATCGCAAAAGTTGCATGGGCTGGAACAGCAGTAAACGCTCTAACAATTCCCGTTCCTGCTCCATATTGAAACGTATATAATATATTTTCTAAGGTTGCAAACCCCATAGAAACCATCACTGCATAAACAATTCCATCAAAAGGTTCGTTAAATTCTTTATTGTTTTGCGCAACATATTTTACAATTACAAACTTAGCAAACTCTTCTACTAATGCTACCACAATAAAAGCTTTAACAAATTGCTGAAGAATACTTTTTTCATCAGCAGTTGGAATTAAGTTTCCTAAAACAGCACTCAAAACAAAAGTGATTAAAATACTTGCCGTTGCTCCTAAAATAAAGTTTCTCAACAAAAACTTTATGGGTTCTTTTTCAAACCTATCTTTATAATAAACATATAAGATAATTACCATAGCTGGTGCAACTGCAAGAAGTAGTAAGTTCATTTTGTAAATATATAAAAAGCGAATTACTGATTCCCGTTTTCTCGAGAATGACAAAAAGAAAAAAAGCATCCAACTTATTCTGAACTCGTTTCAGTGTTGAATGCTTTTTAGTATAAAGTTTTTTTTTATTTTAAATATTGGAAGCTAACCAATCTCCAACTTCAGAAGTTCCATAAGATTTTCCTCCGTCTGCTAAATCTTCTGTTACAAAACCAGCATCTAATGCCTTATTTACAGCATTTCTAATTGCTTTACCTTCTTCCTGTAAACCAAAATTTTCAAACATCATAGCTGCTGATAAAATAGTTGCCATAGGATTTGCAATATTTAATCCTGTTGCTTGTGGATATGAGCCATGAATTGGTTCAAACAACGCATTCTCTGTTCCAACAGAAGCAGAAGGCATTAATCCCATAGAACCAGAAATTACTGACGCTTCATCCGTTAAAATATCTCCGAATAAATTTTCTGTAATTAACACATCATAACTATTTGGCCATTGTACCAAACGCATTGCAACTGCATCTACAAATTCATAAGAAACTTCAACTTCTGGATAGTCTTTTTCCATTGCTTGCACAGTTTCTCTCCATAATCTTGACGTTTCTAAAACATTCGCTTTATCAACACAACACAATTTCTTAGAACGTGTCATTGCTAATTCAAAACCTTTTTTAGCTAAACGTTGTACCTCAGCTCTAGTATACACACAATTATCAAAAGCTGTTTCTCTACCATCTCTTCTACCCTTTTCACCAAAGTAAATTCCCCCCGTTAATTCACGTAAAAAAACTAAGTCAGTTCCTTCAATACGTTCTCTTTTTAAAGGTGATTTATCTAATAATGATGGAAATGTAAACGTTGGTCTTACATTTGCAAATAAGCCTAATTTCTTACGCATTTTTAATAATCCTTGTTCTGGACGAACGGTTGCTGAAGGATCATTATCAAATCTTGGATGACCAATTGCACCAAATAATACTGCATCTGAAGCTACACAAATTTCATGTGTTTCATCTGGATACGGTTCTCCAACCGCATCAATTGCTGCAGCACCTGTTAAGGCTGGAGTCCAAGTAATTTCATGATTATATTTTTCTGCAATTGCATTAGATACTTTTACGGCTTGATCTATTACTTCTGGACCAATACCATCACCTGCTAAAAGTGCAATGTTTAATTTCATAATTTTTATTGAATGATTAAATAATTAAATCTTTTAATGTTTAATTTTTAAATAATATTGAGCATCTTCTCTGTAGCTTTAATTGCAGATACTGTTTGATCTGAATCTAAGCCACGTGTTTTAAATTCGTGTTTATCTTCTTTCCAAGTAATAATTGTCTCACATAAAGCATCAGAATTACTTCCTGGTGGAATTCTAACTGCGTAATCTATTAAACTTGGCAACTCTTTTTTGTTATGTGTTTTATATAATTTTCTCAAAGCATTCATAAATGCATCAAACTGTCCATCACCTTGTGCATGCGCTTCATATAAAACTCCTTCAACCTTTAATTGTAATGTGGTTGATGGTTTCATTCCTTTTGCATGCCCTAAGACATAATTTTCTACAACAACACTTTTTTCAATAGTATTGCTATCTAGAACATCAGAAATTATATACGGTAAATCTTCTTGAGAAACGACTTCTTTTTTATCTCCTAGTTCTATAATTCTTTGAGTAACTTTTTTAAGATCTTCATCATTTAAACTGATTCCTAAATCTTGTAAGTTCTTCTGGATATTAGCTTTACCTGAAGTTTTTCCTAATGCATATCTACGTTTTCTACCAAATCGCTCTGGCATTAAATCATTAAAATATAAATTATGCTTATTATCTCCGTCTGCGTGAATTCCTGCAGTTTGCGTAAATACATTTGCGCCTACCACTGGTTTATTCACTGGGATTCTAAAGCCTGAAAAAGTTTCTACAAGTTTACTAACTTTATGCAACGCTTTTTCATTTACAGTAATAGTAGCTTCATCAGATAAAAAATCATTTACCACAGCAATTGCACTCGCTAATGGTGCATTTCCTGCACGTTCACCCATTCCATTTATGGTTAAATGCAATCCATTTGTACCAGCTTTTACAGCTTCCATCACGTTTGCAACCCCTAAATCATAATCGTTATGACCATGAAAATCGATATGAGCATTTGGATATTTCGCTCTAACTTCTTTTACAAATTCGAAAGTTTCTTCGGGAGTTAAAACTCCTAAGGTATCGGGTAATAAAAAACGTTCTACATTTTGAGTCGATAAGAAATCTAAAAATTGAAAAACGTATTCTTTCGAATTACGCATTCCGTTAGACCAATCTTCTAAATAAACATTTGTTTTTATTCCGTTTTTAGACGCTAATTCAATTGTATCTTTTATACCAGAAAAATGTTGCTCTGGTGTTTTTTTAAGTTGATGTGTAAGATGATTTAAAGAACCTTTGGTTAATAAATTCTGAACTTTTGCGCCAGATTCAATCATCCAATCGATAGATTTTCCACCATCAACAAAAGTTAACACTTCAATTTTATCAATAAAATTATTTTCTGTTGCCCAAGAAGTAATGCTTTTTACAGCTTCTAATTCTCCTTTAGAAACACGCGCAGAGGCAATTTCTATTCGATCTACTTTTAATTCTTCTAATAATAGTTTTGCAATGGTTAATTTTTCTGAAACAGAAAAAGACACGCCAGACATTTGTTCACCGTCTCGCAGAGTCGTATCCATTATTTCTATCCTTCTTGCCATAATCAACTTAATTAAAAAGTATACTTAGAAAGGTCTTGTTTCTGCAAATGCTGAAATCTCGTTTTCGATATTTTTTAAATAATCAATATCATCAAAACCATTTAACATATTGTCTTTTTTATAAGCATTTATGTTAAAAGATTCAGATTCTCCAGTAGCTACTAAAGTTACTGTTTGATTTGGTAAATCAACGTTGATTTCTGTTTTTGGATCTGCCATAATAGCTGTAAACAACGTATCTGCAAATTCCGCAGAAACTTGAACTGGTAAAACTCCAACGTTTAAACAGTTATTTTTAAAAATATCTGCAAATGCTGATGAAATTACACAACGTAATCCAAAATCGTACACAGACCAAGCTGCATGCTCTCTAGAAGAACCAGAACCGAAGTTTCTACCTCCTACTAATATTTTTGAACCTGCATAAATTTCTTTGTTTAAAGGAAACTCTGCTTTTGGTGTTCCGTCTGAATTATATCTCCAATCACGAAAAAAATTAATATCAAAATCTTTACGCTCTGTTGCTTTTAAGAAACGAGCAGGGATAATTTGATCTGTATCTACGTTTTCTGTTGGTAACGGATATGCTGTACTTGTTAATACATTAAATTTATCGTAAGCCATATTTTTATGCTTTTAGCCTTTAGCTTATAGCTGTTGGCAATAATTTATAATTTTTTAGCTAATGGCTATTTACCAAAAGCGAATAGCTATTATGCTGTTAATAATGTTCTTGGATCTGTAACTACACCTTCAACCGCAGATGCTGCAGCCACTAAAGGAGAAGCTAATAATGTTCTTGATCCTGGTCCTTGACGTCCTTCAAAGTTTCTGTTTGATGTTGAAACTGATAATTTTCCTGCTGGAATTTTATCATCATTCATTGCCAAACAAGCCGAACATCCTGGTTCTCTTAATACAAAACCTGCATCATCAATTATTTTATCTAATCCTTCTGCTTTAATTTGATCTACTACTTTATGTGATCCTGGTACTAACCAAGCTGTAACATTATCTGCCTTTTTTCTTCCTTCAACAATAGAACAAAATGCTCTAAAATCTTCTATACGTCCGTTTGTACAAGAACCTAAAAACACAAAATCAATTTCTTTACCAATCATAGAATCTCCTTCATTGAAAGACATATATCCTAACGATTTCTTATACGTTGCTGCACCGCCTTCTACATCTCCAGATTTAGGGATATTCTTCGTTACACCCATTCCCATTCCTGGGTTTGTTCCATATGTAATCATTGGCTCAATATCAGATGCTTCATAATTGAATTCAATATCAAACTCGGCGTTATCATCTGATTTTAAGGTTTTCCAATATTCCATGGCGCTATCCCAATCTGCTCCTTTCGGAGTTTGAGAACGTCCTTTTATATAATCAAACGTTTTTTCATCTGGAGCAATCATTCCACCACGTGCACCCATCTCAATAGATAAATTACACACAGTCATTCTTCCTTCCATGGTCATATCTTCAAAAACATCACCTGCATATTCTACAAAATATCCTGTAGCTCCAGAAGTTGTTTGTTTTGCAATAATATATAAAGCAACATCTTTTGGAGTTACACCCAAACCTAACTTTCCATTTACGTTGATACGCATGGCTTTAGGTTTTGGCTGCATGATACATTGTGTAGACAATACCATTTCTACTTCTGATGTACCAATACCAAAGGCAATAGCACCAAAAGCTCCATGAGTAGATGTATGCGAATCTCCACAAACAATCGTTGCACCCGGTAAAGTAATTCCGTTTTCAGGTCCAACAACGTGAACAATTCCGTTGTTTTTATCACCCAATCCCCAGTGAGAAATTCCATGCTTTTTAGCATTCGATTCTAATGCATTTAACTGATTTGCAGATAATGCATCTTCTACTGGTAAATGTTGGTTTATGGTTGGTGTGTTATGATCTGCAGTTGCAAATGTTTTTTCTGGATAAACCACAGAGTTTCCTCTACTTTCTAATCCTAAAAATGCAACTGGACTTGTAACTTCATGAATGAAATGACGATCGATAAAAAACACATCTGGTCCATCTTTAACTTGACGAACAACGTGCGAATCCCATACTTTGTCAAATAATGTATTTGCCATTTTTTAAACTTTAATTGTTTGTTTTATAATCAACTACCAAAAGTACTATAATTGTATACTTTGGGGTCTTTTTTTTGAATAACTGCATTATACTCAATTCTAAAAATAATACGTAATTATTTAAAAATCAGTACTTTGACAAAAACTAAATACGAAGTCTATAAACAAAGTAGAGAACTGTTTTTTTTCTTTATTTTTTAGGAAGGAAAATTTCTGCCATCATACATCGTGCAGATCCGCCACCACATGCTTCAATTGTATCTAAAGAACTTGATATAATTTCACAATGATTATTTATTTTCTGAATTTGAGAAACAGTTAACGAATCAAATGCTGCTTGGCTCATAATTAAGAACAATTCATCATTTTTTCCACGGACTTGCAGCATATTACCTGCAAAATTATTTACCTGTTCTTCTGTAATATCGATAACCTGTTTACCATCTTCTTTTAGATGTTTTAAAACGTTTTTTCGTTCTTTTTTATCATCAATAGACGCTAAACAAATTACAGCAAAAGTTTCTGCCAAACACATCATAACATTGGTATGATAAATAGCTTCTCTCGATTCATTTACTGTTTGATTGGCAACAAAAACGACTGGTGTATATTCAAAATCTTCACAGAATTCTATAAATAATTCTTCGTCTGCTCTTGGAGACAACGCACAATATGCTTTTTTATTTATTCGATCTAGCAGCAGACTTCCTGTACCTTCTAAAAACACTTTTTCTGCTTCAGCAGCTGTATAATCAACAATATTTTCAATTGAAAAACCATTCGACTCTAATTGTTCTAACACATCTTCTCTTCGCTCTAATCGTCTGTTTTCTGCAAACATAGGATACAATGCTACCGTTCCATCTTGGTGAAAAGAAATCCAGTTATTAGGAAAAATAGAATCTGGTGTATCAAACTCTTTCGTGTCTGAAACCACAATAACGTTGATACCATAACTACGTAGTTTTTCTACATAAGTATCAAACTCTTCTTGCGCTTTTGCATTTACGGTGGCAGGCAATAAGTTATCAATTACTTTTTGATAATAATTGTTTACAGCCGTTTGCTCATTCATCCTAAAATTAATAGGACGCACCATTAAAATGGTATTTGTAGTTTGTTGCATTGCTTTAAATTCTAAAACACAAAATTAGTTTATTTTATGATGAAAAAATAAATTAATTTGGATCATGAAAAATAAAAAATAACTAACTAATCTCTAATTAAAGGCATGGTAGAACAGCGTAACAAACCTTCTTGTTTTGCTATTTCTGCATAAGGAACTTCTTCAACCGTAAACCCTTGTTTTCTAAGCCAACTATTTAATCGGGTGAAGTTTTTCTCTGAAATAATTACTTCTTCAGAAATAGAAAACACATTACTATTCATGTTGTACATTTCTTCTTTCGTAATTTCAAAAATGTTCTCTTTTCCAAAATAATTTACTAACCATTCGTATTCACTCTCAACTAAAAATCCATTTTTATGAAGTATTGCTTTGTCTTTTCCTATCGGTTGAAAACAGCAATCTAAATGTAATGCATTTTCTTTAGCTTCAGTATTTGATTTACGCAACTCAAAGGCTTTCACAATCTTGTCTGGAAACAATTCTTGCAACGCAATGACTGCATCTGTATTAGTTCTTGCAGTAATATAATCTGGATAATCTGCACCGGAATACGTACCTATAAAAATATGATCGTTCCAAGGCATTACATCACCTCCTTCTACATGACATTCTTCTGGAAGCTCAATAATTTTTGCTGGATCAATTAAACTCAACACATGTTGTATGGCTTTGTATTCACCATCTCTATCGGGTAAAATATTTGCTTTAACCAATGTATCTTCAATCACAAAAGCGATATCTCTAGAAAATATTTGATTGTAATTTTTTACAACTTCTGGTCTATAGACTTCTACATTGTATTTTTTAAAAACAGTTGCAACAGCTTCCATTTCCGGAATCATATCTTTTTCTAACGGATAGGTTCCATCAATAACATGCTGCCTACTTTTAGGATCGTAACAATCCTCAACTTTTGGTGTAGGTCCATTACTTTCTGCAGTTCCTAAAATTACGGCACGTAATCTAGATGTTTCATTTTTAACGTTGAGCTGTATCATATCGCCAAATATAAAAAAAGCTTCATTAAAAAATGAAGCTTTAAACTGTTAAATATGCAATAATATTTATCGCTTGTTAATGTCTTTAAATTCTTTCAAGTTCTCACCTGTATATACTTGACGTGGACGACCGATTGGTTCTTTGTTTTCACGCATTTCTTTCCACTGAGCAATCCAACCTGGTAAACGACCTAAAGCAAACATTACAGTAAACATTTCTACTGGAATCCCCATAGCTCGGTAAATTATTCCTGAATAAAAATCTACGTTTGGATATAATTTTCTTTTTACAAAATACTCATCATTTAACGCTTCTTGCTCTAACCCTCTTGCAATGTCTAAGATTGGATCTTCAATTCCTAAGTCATTTAACACTTCATTTGCAGCAACTTTAATGATGGTTGCTCTTGGGTCAAAGTTTTTATATACTCTGTGTCCGAAGCCCATTAACCTAAAAGGATCTGATTTATCTTTAGCTTTCGCCATGTATTTTTTAGTATCTCCTCCATCTTCTTTAATCGCCTCCAACATTTCTAAAACCGCTTGATTTGCACCACCATGTAATGGCCCCCATAATGCAGAAATTCCTGCAGAAAGAGAAGCAAATAAACCTGCATGAGACGAACCTACAATTCTTACTGTAGAGGTAGAACAGTTTTGCTCATGATCTGCATGTAAGATTAATAATTTATCTAAAGCATCTTTTATAATTGGATTTATTTCATATTCTTCATTAGGTTTTTCGAACATCATTTTCATAATATTCTCTACATATCCTAAAGATTTTGAACCATAATTTAATGGCAATCCTTGTGTTTTACGCATTGCCCATGCAACTAACACTGGAAATTTTCCCATAATTCTAACAATAGAATTATACATTTCTTCTTCAGAATCAACATTTACAGACGATGGATTAAATGCAACTAACGCACTAGTTAAAGAAGACAAAACACCCATTGGGTGTGCATTCTTTGGAAAAGCATCGATAATCTTCTTAACATCTTCATCTACGATGGAATTAGATTTAATATCGTCATGAAATTTATCTAACTGTTCTTTATTAGGTAAATCACCAAAAATTAGTGCATAAGCAACTTCTAAGAAATCAGCTTTTTCAGCTAAATCTTCAATTGAATACCCTCTGTAACGTAAAATTCCTTTTTCTCCATCTAAAAAAGTAATAGCACTTTCGCAAGAACCTGTATTTTTATATCCTGGATCTATTGTTATAACTCCTCCAGAAACACCTCTAAGAGTTTTTATATTTATAGCAACTTCATTTTCAGTTCCCTTTATTAAAGGAAATTCATACGATTCATCACCAATTTGTAGCTTCGCTATATCTGACATTTTATTCTTTTTTTATTTGTTGAAGTGAGCCCACGAAGATACCAATTTTAAAAGGATTTCAAAAATTGACTCTATAAATTTTTGTTATAATTTTATAAAAAAAATAAAACCTCATAAAATGAATTATGAGGTTTCAATAATATCTTTTTTAAATAGAATTAAATCTTAAATGCTTTTTCTTGAGGATAATAAGCTACTTCGTCTAATTCTTCTTCAATTCTTAATAATTGATTGTACTTAGCCATTCTATCTGAACGTGAAGCAGAACCTGTTTTTATTTGACCACAGTTTAATGCAACTGCTAAATCTGCAATAGTATTATCTTCAGTTTCACCAGATCTGTGAGACATTACAGACGTATATCCTGCATTTTTAGCCATATTAACGGCAGCAATAGTTTCTGTTAATGTACCAATTTGATTAACTTTAATTAAGATTGAATTTGCAATGTTATTTTCAATTCCTCTAGATAAACGCTCAACATTCGTTACAAATAAATCATCTCCAACTAACTGAACTTTATCTCCAACAATTTCTGTTAAGTATTTCCATCCTTCCCAATCGTTTTCATCCATTCCATCTTCAATTGAAATAATTGGATACTTAGCTGCTAATACGGCTAAATAATCTGCTTGTTCTTTACTTGAACGAATTTTACCTGTAGGCCCTTCAAATTTTGTATAATCGTATTTACCATCAACATAAAATTCTGCTGCTGCACAATCTAAGGCAATCATAATATCATCTCCTAAAGTGTATCCTGCATTATCTACTGCTTTTTTTATTGTATCTAAAGCATCTTCTGTTCCGCCTTCTAAATTTGGTGCAAAACCTCCTTCATCTCCAACAGCTGTAGATAAATTTCTATCGTGTAAAACTTTCTTTAAGTTATGAAAAATCTCAGAACCCATTTGCATTGCCTGAGTAAAGTTTTTTGCTTTTACTGGCATTACCATAAATTCTTGAAATGCGATAGGTGCATCTGAATGCGAACCACCATTAATGATATTCATCATTGGCACAGGTAATGTATTGGCAGAAACTCCACCTACATATCTATATAAAGGTAATCCTAACTCGTTTGCTGCTGCTTTTGCAACTGCTAATGAAACTCCTAAAATTGCATTCGCTCCTAATTTAGATTTATTTGGTGTTCCGTCTAATTCAATCATTGTTTGATCGATTAGATTTTGATCGAAAACAGAAGTTCCTAATAAGGCTCCAGCAATTTCTTCATTTACATTCTCTACTGCTTTTAAAACTCCTTTACCCATATAGGCTTTACCACCATCACGTAACTCTACTGCTTCATGTTCTCCAGTTGATGCTCCAGAAGGAACAGCTGCTCTACCTAAAACACCGTTTTCTGTAACTACATCTACTTCTACTGTTGGATTCCCTCTTGAATCAAAAATTTGACGTGCGTAAACCTTAATTATTATGCTCATTTTTTAGTTGTTTTTTATCTAAAAATCAATTTAGATGACTATTAATTTAGCTGCTAAATTATAAAATTGTGCTATTTCTTATGTTACCGAATGGTAAATATTACGAAAACGTTTTCAGTATGTTAAGCTTCTACTTTAGCTTTATTGATATTTTCTATAAATTGATCAAATAAATACTCTGCATCGTTTGGTCCAGGACTTGCTTCTGGATGATATTGGACTGAAAAACAGTTTTTATCTTTCATTTTAATTCCTGCTACAGTATGATCATTTAGATGAACATGTGTAATTTCTACGTCATTATGCGCTTCAGCTTCTTCTCTATTGATAGCAAAACCATGATTTTGAGAAGTAATTTCTCCTTTCCCTGTTAACAGGTTTTTTACTGGATGATTAATTCCTCTATGGCCATTATGCATTTTATAAGTTGAAATTCCATTTGCTAATGCAATAACTTGATGACCAAGACAAATTCCAAATAATGGTAAATCTCTTTTAATAATTTCTTTTGCAGTATTTTGAGCATCAACTAATGGTTCTGGATCACCAGGTCCATTAGAAATAAAATATCCATCTGGATTAAAAGATGCTAATTCCTCAAAACTAGCATTATAAGGAAATACTTTTATGTAGGCTCCTCGTTTTACAAAATTTCTAAGAATATTTTTCTTAATTCCAATATCTAATGCAGAAATCTTAATCGGTGCATTTTCATCACCAACAAAATAAGGTTCTTTTGTAGAAACTTTAGAAGCTAATTCTAAACCTTCCATACTAGGTACTTTCGCTAACTGCTCTTTTAAGGCATCAATATTATCAACCTCTGTAGAAATGATTGCATTCATTGCACCATTATCTCTAATATAAGCAACTAGCGCTCGAGTGTCTACATCTGAAATTGCAACTAGATTATGTTTTTGAAAATAATCATATAAATTTCCGTTCGAATCAACTCTAGAATGAGGATAACTAAAATTTCTACAGATTAAACCAGAAATTTTAATTCCGTCAGATTCTACTTCATTATCATTTACTCCATAATTTCCAATATGAACATTGGCAGTTACCATTAATTGTCCAAAATAAGACGGATCTGTAAAGATCTCCTGATAACCCGACATACCTGTATTAAAACAGATTTCTCCAGTTGATGTTCCTTCAATTCCTACAGACTTACCGTAAAAAATGGTTCCGTCTGCTAATAAAACTAATGCTTTCTTTCTTGTTTGGTATTTCATTTTATAAAAAAAGTTTTACAAAAATAACATAAAAAAAGGGATAAACTAAAAAGTTTATCCCTTTGATATGAATATTTATACATTCATATTTATTCTTCAGAAGTTTCTTCCGTTGCAACTTCAACAGTTTCCACTTTATCAGCTTTTTTAGTTCTACCTCTACGAGTAGATTTTTTAGCTTTTTTACCTTTAGGATTGTAAATTTCGTTGTAATCAACTAATTCTACCATAGCCATAGGAGCATTATCTCCTTGACGGTTTCCTAATTTGATAATACGAACATAACCACCTGGTCTGTCTGCAATTTTTACAGATACTTCTTTAAATAATTCTGTAACTGCAAATTTATCACGTAAATAACTAAAAACAACACGTCTATTATGAGTTGTATCTTCTTTAGATTTTGTAATTAAAGGTTCTACAAACTTACGTAAAGCCTTCGCTTTTGCTACTGTAGTGTTAATACGCTTATGTTCTATTAAAGAACATGACATATTAGCTAACATCGCCTTTCTGTGCGCTGTTTTTCTTCCTAAATGATTGAATTTCTTTCCGTGTCTCATGACGTTTTGTTTATACTTTCATCTTGCATCAACTCTTTATGAGGAGCAAAATATGAAAGATTAATCTTTATCTAATTTGTATTTACTTAAATCCATTCCGAAATTCAATCCTTTTACATTTACTAGTTCTTCTAGCTCCGTTAAAGATTTTTTACCGAAATTTCTAAATTTCATTAAATCGCTTTTATTAAAAGAAACTAAATCTCCTAATGTATCTACCTCTGCTGCTTTTAAACAATTTAAAGCTCTAACAGATAAATCCATATCGATTAATCTAGTTTTTAATAACTGACGCATGTGTAATGATTCCTCATCATATGTTTCAGTTTGTGCAATTTCATCTGCTTCTAATGTAATACGCTCATCAGAGAATAACATAAAGTGATGAATTAATATTTTTGCAGCCTCAGTTAAAGCATCTTTTGGATTGATTGAACCATCAGTATCTATATCAAATATTAATTTTTCATAATCCGTTTTTTGCTCAACACGAAAGTTTTCAATAGAATACTTAACGTTTTTTATTGGCGTGTAAATAGAATCTGTATAAATAGTTCCTATTGGCGCTCCTGCTTTTTTATTTTCTTCTGCAGGTACAAACCCTCTACCTTTTTCTATAGTAAGTTCCATGTTTAATTTCACAGACTTATCCATATTACAGATAACTAAATCAGGATTTAAAACTTGGAAACCAGAAATAAATTTCTGTAAATCTCCTGCAGTTAATTGATCTTGACCCGATACAATTACTGAAACAGTTTCTCTTTCAGATTCTTCAATCTGCTTCTTAAAACGTACTTGTTTTAAGTTTAAGATAATTTCTGTAACATCTTCTACAATTCCTTTAATAGTAGAAAATTCGTGCTCTACACCATCTAATCTTAATGAAGTAATTGCAAACCCTTCTAAAGATGATAATAATACTCTACGTAGTGCATTACCAACTGTTAAACCAAAACCTGGTTCTAAAGGTCTGAACTCAAATCTACCAGAAAAATCTGTAGATTCAATCATTATTACTTTATCTGGTTTTTGAAAATTTAAAATTGCCATAGTTTTCTTCGTTTTGATTGTTATTTAGTTGCGCGGTCTGTAAGTTTGAAGAAGTCAAACAAACCCTTTGGCCAAATACCAATGTTAATTATTTATTATTTAGAATATAATTCTACGATTAATTGTTCTTTGATATTTTCAGGAATTTGTAATCTCTCTGGAGCTTTTACAAATGTTCCTTCTTTTTTATCTGAATTCCAAGTTAACCATTCGTAAACAGCACTACTTGAAGCTAAAGCATTTTCAATAGCTTGTAAAGATTTAGATTTTTCTCTAACAGCAACAACATCTCCTTCTTTTAAACTATAAGATGGAATGTTTACAATACCACCATTTACAGTAATATGTCTGTGAGAAACTAATTGACGAGCTCCACTACGTGAGTTAGAAACACCCATTCTGAAAACAACGTTATCTAAACGAGATTCACATAATTGTAATAAAACTTCACCTGTAATACCTTTAGAGGCAGAAGCTTGTTTAAATAAGTTACTGAATTGACGCTCTAAAATACCATAGGTATATTTTGCTTTTTGCTTTTCCATCAACTGGACAGCATATTCAGATTTTTTACCTCTTCTTCTAGCATTTCCATGCTGTCCTGGAGGGTAATTTCTTTTTTCGAAGTTCTTATCTTCTCCGAAAATTGCTTCGCCAAATTTACGAGCAATTTTAGTTTTTGGTCCTGTATATCTTGCCATTTCTTAATTATTAAAAGTAAGGATTATGAATTAAGGCTTTCTCCTTCGATAATCTTAAAATTCTTACTTTAGTTAAAATATTTATTATACTCTCCTTCTTTTTGGTGGACGACACCCGTTGTGTGGTACTGGTGTTACATCAATAATTTCTGTAACTTCAATACCTGCATTATGCAAAGAACGGATTGCAGATTCTCTACCATTTCCTGGTCCTTTTACATACACTTTTACTTTACGTAAACCTGCATCTTTTGCAACGGTTGCACAATCTTCTGCTGCTAATTGAGCTGCATATGGAGTATTCTTTTTTGAACCTCTAAAACCCATTTTACCTGCAGATGACCATGAAATTACGTCACCTTTTTTATTTGTTAAAGAAATAATGATATTGTTAAAAGATGCAGTTACATGCGCCTCTCCAACAGAATCTACTATTACTTTACGTTTTTTTGAACTTGCTTTTGCCATAATTATTCAGTTTTAGTAATTTAGTTTTCTAATATGATAGCTTACACTACGATTAGATCTTTATTACTTATCTAACTTATTTTTTCTTGTTAGCTACAGTTTTACGCTTACCTTTTCTAGTTCTAGAGTTATTCTTAGTTCTTTGCCCTCTTAAAGGAAGACCTAATCTATGACGAATACCTCTTTGACATCCAATATCCATCAAACGTTTGATGTTTATTTGAACTTCCGAACGTAATTCTCCTTCAATTGTAAATGACCCAATTTGCTCTCTAATTGCAGCAATTTGATCATCGTTCCAATCTTGAACTTTGATAGACTCATCTACTTTTGCGCTTGCTAAAACTTCTTTAGCTCTACTTTTTCCGATACCAAAGATGTAAGTTAATGAAATAACTCCTCTTTTGTTCTTTGGGATATCAATACCTGCTATTCTTGCCATTACCCTTGTCTTTGTTTAAATCTAGGATTCTGTTTGTTAATCACATATAATCTGCCTTTTCTGCGAACTATTTTGCAGTCGGCACTTCTTTTTTTAACTGATGCTCTAACTTTCATCGATTCTAATTTTATTTAAAAATTAAAAGATTTAAAAATTTAAAATCTTATTAATCTTTCAATTATTTAATTCTTTAATACCTATAAGTAATTCTTGCTTTTGTTAAATCATAAGGACTCATCTCTAATTTCACCTTATCACCAGGTAATAATTTGATATAATGCATACGCATTTTACCAGAAATGTGTGCCGTAACAATATGTCCGTTTTCTAACTCTACACGAAACATTGCATTTGATAATGCTTCTGTTATCGTTCCGTCTTGCTCAATTGCCGGTTGTTTAGCCATATTATTATTTGTTTGATTTTCTATTACTATTTCCTGTCTTCATTAAACCATCATAATGACTGTTTAATAAATATGCATTGATTTGCTGTAACGTGTCTATTGCTACACCAACCATAATGATCAAAGATGTTCCTCCATAGAACATAGACCAACCTTGTTGCACACCAAATTGATATACAATTGCTGGTAAGATTGATAAGGCTGCTAAAAATAACGATCCTGGGAACGTAATTCTAGATAATACAGAATCTAATCTGTCAGCAGTATCTTTTCCTGGTCTAATTCCTGGAATAAATCCTCCACTTCTTTTTAAGTCCTCAGCCATTTTATTGGTTGGGATTGTAATTGCTGTATAAAAGAAACTAAAAATGATAATTAATAATGCAAAAATAACATTATACCATAATCCATTTATATCTTGTAAACTTGCTATTGCAGGAAATCTTTGAGCTAAAGCAATTGGTAAAAACATAATTGCTTGTGCAAAGATAATTGGCATTACACCTGCTGCATTCAACTTTAAAGGAATATAATCTCTAGATCCTTGTACATTCTGAATATTACCTGCAACGGTACGTCTTGCATATTGTACTGCAATTTTACGCACTGCTGTTACTAATAATACTGTTAAAAGAATTACTACAAACCAAACAATTACTTCAATTAATATCATCATAATTCCACCTGCACCCGCATTGGTTGTTTTAGAAACAACCTCTTGCATAAATGCTGCTGGAAAACTAGCAATAATACCTACTGTAATTAATAAAGATATACCATTACCAATTCCCTTATCTGTAATACGCTCTCCTAACCACATTGCAAAAATTGTTCCTGCTGTTAATATGATTATTGAAGATATCCAGAAAGTAGGTCCTGTAACTAAAAACGCTTCTGGTCCTAAACCAAATGAGTTTTGAATGGTACCAATATATGTTGGTGCTTGTACTAATGTAATAGCAATAGTTAACCAACGTGTTATTTGTGTAATTTTTTTACGTCCACTTTCTCCATCTTTCTGTAGTTTTTGTAAATAAGGAACTGCAATTCCCATTAACTGAACTACAATAGATGCAGAAATGTAAGGCATAATACCAAGCGCCATTACTGATGCTCTAGAAAATGCTCCTCCTGTAAATGCATTTAATAATCCTAAAAGACCACTTGATGTACCATCCTTTAACGCTGTTAATTGTAATGGATCTATACCAGGTAATGGTACAGCTGCCATAAAACGATACACTGCAATTAAACCGATAGTTAGAAGAATTTTATTTTTTAATTCTTCTATCGCAAAAATCTCTCTTAGTCTATTTATAATACCCATCTTTTATAAAAATATTATAAAGAAACTGCTTCACCACCAGCAGCTTCAATAGCCGCTTTTGCAGATGCAGTAAATTTATGAACAGTAATATTTAACTTCGCTTTTAATTCTCCGTTACCTAGTATTTTTACTAAGTCGTTTTTACCTGCTAATCTATTAGCAACTAAAATATCTAAATCAACAGTGTCTTTAATAACACCACTGTCAACTAAAGCTTGTAATTTATCTAAATTGATTCCTTGATATTCCTTACGGTTTATGTTTGTAAAACCAAATTTAGGAACACGTCTTTGTAATGGCATTTGACCACCTTCAAAACCAATCTTTCTAGAATAACCAGAACGAGACTTTTGTCCGTTATGACCTCTTGTTGATGTTCCTCCGTGACCAGATCCTTCACCTCTTGCAATTCTTTTTCCTTTTTTAGTGGAACCTTCTGCAGGTGTTAAATTGTGTAAACTCATTTTATATATGTCTTATTTAGTTTCTTCAACAGAAACTAAGTGTTTAACTGTATTTACCATACCAACGATAGAAGGAGTTGCCTCATGTTCTACAGTTTGATTCATTCTACGTAAACCTAATGCCTCTAAAGTCCTTTTTTGGTTCTTAAGGCGTCCGATTTGACTTTTTACTTGTGTAACTTTTATTTTTGCCATCGTTCTTAGATTTAACCGTTAAATACTTTTTCTAAAGAAACACCTCTTTGCTTAGCAATAGTTGCTGCACTACGCATTTGTAACAATGCATCAAAAGTTGCTTTTACCACGTTATGTGGATTAGATGATCCTTGAGATTTTGATAATACATCATGTATCCCAACAGACTCTAATACAGCTCTTACAGCTCCACCAGCAATAACTCCCGTACCATGAGATGCAGGCTTGATGAATACTTTTGCACCACCAAATTTACCTTTTTGCTCATGAGGTAATGTTCCGTCTAAAATTGGAATTCTTACCAAGTTCTTTTTTGCATCTTCAATTGCTTTTGCTATTGCAGAAGCAACATCTTTAGATTTTCCTAAACCTTGACCTACAACTCCGTTACCATCTCCAACAACAACAATTGCTGAAAAACCAAAAGCTCTACCACCTTTAGTTACTTTAGTTACACGTTGTACACCTACTAATTTATCTACAAGCTCTAATCCGCTTGGTTTAACTCTCTCTACGTTTTTATAACCTAACATAATTTCTTAAAATTTTAAACCAGCTTCTCTAGCAGCTTCTGCTAATGTTTTAACTCTACCGTGATATAAATATCCGTTTCTATCAAAAGCAACAGTTTCTACACCTGCTTTTGTAGCTTTCTCTGCAATAGATTTTCCAACCGCTGCAGCAGCTTCTGCTTTTGTACCAGCAGTAATTCCTTTATCTCTAGATGATACAGATGCTAATGTAACTCCTGCAATGTCATCTACTAATTGAGCATAAATTTCTTTATTACTTCTAAAAACCGATAATCTTGGTTTAGTAGCAGTACCAGATATAATTTTTCTGATTCTATGCTTAATACGTTGTCTTCTTTCAAGCTTTGATAATGCCATAATGCTATATATTATGCAGATTTACCTGCTTTTCTTCTTAATTGTTCACCTACAAACTTAACTCCTTTTCCTTTATAAGGTTCTGGCTTACGGAAGCCACGGATTTTAGCTGCTACTTCTCCTACCAACTGCTTATCAAAAGAAGTTAATTTAACGATAGGATTCTTACCTTTCTCAGATACAGTTTCAACCTTAACTTCTTTAGCTAATTCTAAAACAATATTGTGAGAATATCCTAAGGCTAAGTCTAATTTCTGCCCTTGATTTGAAGCTCTATAACCAACACCAACTAATTCTAATTCTTTAGTCCATCCTTTGCTTACACCTTCAATCATATTAAAGATTAAAGCTCTCATCAAACCATGTTGTGCTTTGTGTTCTTTACTTTCTGATGCTCTTTCTAAAGTAATCGTAGCATCTTCAATTTTTACTGTAATTCCGTCAGAAATAGTTTGAGATAACTCTCCTAACTTTCCTTTTACAGTAATTACGTTTTCGTTTATGTTTACATCTACACCTTGTGAAATGCTAACGGGATTTTTTCCTATTCTACTCATTTCTTAAGATTTAATAAACGTAACATAATACTTCCCCACCAACATTTTCTTGACGTGCTTGCTTATTAGTCATCACGCCTTTAGATGTTGATACGATTGCAACACCTAATCCGTTTAATACTCTTGGCATCTCTTTAGAGCCAACGTACTTACGTAAACCTGGTGTACTGATTCGTTGAATTTTTCTAATTACTGACTCTTTTGTTGTCTTGTCATATTTTAAGGCAATTTTGATGGTTCCTTGTACAGACTCATCATTAAATTGATAACTTAAAATAAAACCTTGATCAAACAAAATTTTAGTCATTTCCTTCTTCAAGTTCGAAGCTGGAATTTCTACTACTCTGTGTCCTGCTGCGATTGCATTTCTAACTCTTGTTAGATAATCCGCGATTGGATCTGTGTTCATATTTATTAATTTGCGACTTTGGTTTTTAATTGTCTCTATTTTCTTACAGATTGCTCTGTGACAATTAAACCTGAAATCAATTAGTATTCTTTAATTGTTTGGTTTTTACCAGCTAGCTTTTCTAACTCCTGGTATTAACCCTTGGTTTGCCATTTCACGGAAAGTTACACGAGAAATTCCAAACTGACGCATATAGCCTTTTGGTCTTCCTGTTAACTTACAACGATTGTGAGTACGAACTGGAGAAGCGTTTTTTGGTAACTTCTGTAATCCTTCATAATCGCCAGCTTCTTTTAAAGCCTTACGCTTTTCAGCATACTTAGCAACTGTTTTTGCTCTTTTACGCTCACGCGCTTTCATTGATTCTTTAGCCATCTCTTAATTCTTTTTAAATGGTAAACCTAGTTCTGTCAATAATGACTTAGCTTCTTTATCAGTAGCTGCAGATGTTACAAAAGTAATATCCATACCATTAATTTTCTTAACTTGATCAATATTAATTTCTGGGTAAATGATCTGTTCAGTAATTCCTAAATTGTAATTACCTCTACCATCAAATCCAGTAGCTTTTATCCCGTTAAAATCTCTTACACGTGGTAAAGAAGCAGTAACTAATCTGTCTAAAAACTCATACATTTTATCACCACGTAAAGTAACTTTTACACCAATCGGCATACCTTTACGTAATTTAAATGCAGCTACATCTTTCTTAGATAATGTAGAAATTGCTTTTTGACCTGTAATAGTTGTAACTTCTTCTAAAGCGTAATCTATTAACTTCTTATCTGCGATAGCAGCACCAACACCTTTAGAAACTACAATTTTCTGTAGTTTAGGTACTTGCATTACATTGCTATAGCTAAATTCTTCTTTAAGAGTATTAATTATTGTACTCTTATATTCTGCTTTTAATCTTGGTACGTAACTCATGATTATATTGCTTTTTCTGATTTCTTTGAAAATCTTACTTTCTTATCACCATCCATTCTATATCCAACTCTTACAGCTTCTCCATCTTCTGTTAAAGCTAAGTTTGATATATGAAGTGATGCTTCTTTTTTTACAATTCCTCCTTGTGGACTTTGAGCGCTTGGCTTAGTATGTTTAGATACCATATTAACACCTTCTACTATAGCTCTATCCTTTTCTTTAAGAATTTGTAAAACTTTTCCTTCTGAACCTTTGTGATCTCCTGCAATTACTTTTACAGTATCTCCTGATTTGATTTTAAACTTCTTCATCTTATTATAGAATTAAAGCACTTCAGGTGCTAATGATACTATTTTCATAAATTGTTTATCACGTAATTCACGTCCAACTGGGCCAAAAACACGAGTTCCTCTCATCTCCTCTGTAGGATTTAAAAGTACACAAGCATTATCATCAAATCTGATATATGATCCATCTTTACGTCTTACTTCCTTTTTAGTACGAACAACAACTGCTCTAGAAACTTGTCCTTTCTTAACAGTACCGTTTGGCGTTGCAGACTTAACAGATACAACTATCTTATCTCCAACTCTTGCGTAACGCTTTTTTGTTCCTCCTAAAACTCTAATCACTAAAACTTCTTTTGCTCCAGTGTTATCTGCTACTTTTAATCTTGATTCTGTCTGTAACATATTATTTAGCTCTTTCTAGGATTTCTACTAATCTCCAACGTTTAGATTTACTTAAAGGTTTTGTTTCCATTATCCTTACAGTATCACCTTCGTTGCAATCATTCTTTTCGTCGTGTGCAACGTATTTTTTCGTTTTTAATACGAACTTTCCATACATTGGGTGTTTTACTCTTTTTACCTCGTTAACAACAATAGATTTCTCCATTTTGTTACTAGATACAACACCAATTCTCTCTTTTCTAAGATTTCTTTTTTCCATCTTTAAAACTGACTATAGAATTATTGTAATTCTCTTTTTGTTAACTCTGTAGCAATTCTTGCTACAGATTTTCTTAAACCTCTTAACTGCACTGGATTCTCTAGTGGAGTTATGGCGTGAGCCATTTTAAGGTCTGTATAGTTTTTCTTTAACGCAACAAACTTTTCTTGTAAGTCTGCAACTGATAATTCTTTAATTTCTGATTGTTTCATTGTCTATAGAATTAAGCGTTAATATCAAAATCTCTTGCGATTACAAACTTCGTTTTTACAGGAAGTTTTTGAGCTGCTAAACGTAAAGCTTCTTTTGCTATTTCAATGGAAACTCCACCGATTTCAAACAAAATTCTACCTGGTTTTACAACAGCAACAAAATGATCTGGTGCACCTTTACCTTTACCCATACGTACTTCTAATGGCTTCTTTGTAATAGGCTTGTCTGGAAAAATTTTAATCCAAAGCTGACCTTCTCTTTTCATATGACGAGTTGCCGCAATACGAGCCGCCTCAATTTGACGAGAGGTAAGTAAATTCTGATCTAAAGATTTAATACCAAACATTCCATTAGAAAGTTGATTTCCTCTTTGAGAATTACCGTTCATATTACCTTTGGCCTTCTGTACCTTACGGTATTTTACTCTTTTTGGCTGTAACATTTTTAATTTCTAATTTTTAAAAATTATTTTCTTCTACGAGGTTGTTGACCACGTTTATTTCCTCCACCTTTATTAGCACCACCTTTTTGTTTAGATAATCCTACTAATGGAGATAACTCACGTTTACCATATACCTCACCTTTCATAATCCATACTTTAACTCCGATTCTACCGTAAGTTGTATGAGATTCTACAAGTGCATAATCTATATCTGCTCTAAAAGTAGAAAGAGGAATTCTACCTTCTTTATAATGCTCAGAACGTGCCATTTCTGCTCCGTTTAAACGACCAGAAAGTTGAATTTTAATTCCTTCTGCATTCATTCTGATTGCAGCAGCAATTGCCATTTTAGTTGCACGCTTGTAAGAAATTCTATTTTCGATTTGACGAGCCACACTAGCTGCAACTAATTTTGCATCTAATTCTGGACGTTTAATCTCAAAAATATTAATTTGAACTTCTTTACCAGTAATTTTCTTAAGCTCTTCTTTTAACTTGTCTACCTCTTGACCGCCTTTACCAATAATGATACCAGGACGTGCCGTTGTGATAGTAACGGTTACAAGTTTAAGCGTACGCTCAATTATTACTCTAGAAACACTTGCTTTAGATAATCTAGCATTTACATACTTTCTTATCTTATCATCTTCAGCAATCTTATCTCCGTAGTCATTTCCACCATACCAGTTAGATTCCCATCCTCTGATAATTCCTAAACGATTTCCTATTGGATTAGTTTTTTGTCCCATTTCTACTTTGATTAATTACTTTTATTTTTACTACCTAACTCTAAAGTAACGTGATTAGAACGCTTACGAATTCTATGAGCACGCCCTTGTGGAGCTGGTCTTAATCTTTTTAACATTCCTGCGCTATCTACACAAATAGACTTAACAAATAAACCTGCATCCTCAATAGTTGCATCTTCATTCTTAGCTTGCCAATTAGCAATTGCAGAAAGTAATAACTTTTCTAAGTTTATTGATGCTTCTTTAGGGCTAAATTTTAAGATCTGTAAAGCTTTTTCAACTTCTACACCTCTTACTTGATTTGCTACTAAACGCATTTTTCTCGGTGACGTAGGACAGTTAGTAAGCTTTGCAAAAGCACGTTGCTTTTTAGCTTCCTTTAACTGATCTGCCATGTTTTTTTTACGAACTCCCATTTCCTACTATTTTTTACCTTTATTTTTTGCACCTGCATGTCCACGGAATGAACGAGTTGGTGAAAATTCTCCTAACTTATGACCTACCATATTCTCTGTTACATAAACAGGAACAAATTGACGTCCATTATGAACTGCTATAGTTTGTCCAACAAAATCAGGAGTAATCATACTAGCTCTAGACCAGGTTTTGATTACTGATTTATTTCCTGACTCAACGTTAGTCAATACTTTTCTTTCTAACTTGTAGTGAACGTAAGGTCCTTTTTTTAATGATCTTGCCATGGTTTATTTCTTTCTACGTTCTAAAATATATTTATTACTTGCTTTAGTTTTAGACCTAGTCTTAAATCCTTTAGCAGGAATACCGTTTCTAGATCTTGGATGACCACCAGAAGCACGTCCTTCACCACCACCCATTGGGTGATCTACAGGATTCATTCTAACAGCGTTAGTTCTTGGTCTTCTACCTAACCATCTAGATCTACCAGCTTTACCAGAAACTAGTAATTGGTGATCTGAGTTAGATACAACTCCAATAGTAGCTGTACATGTCAACAAGATTAATCTTGTTTCTCCAGAAGGTAACTTAACAGTTGCATACTTACCATCTCTTGCCATTAATTGAGCAAAAGAACCAGCAGAACGAGCCATAACAGCTCCTTGACCTGGACGTAATTCTATACAAGAAATTGTAGTTCCTAAAGGAATCTCACTTAAAGGCATTGTATTTCCAATTTCTGGAGTTACTCCAGAACCAGATACAATTGTTTGCCCTACTTGTAAACCGTTTTGTGCAATTACATAACGCTTTTCTCCATCAGCATAAGAAACTAATGCAATAAATGCAGTACGATTTGGATCGTACTCAATAGTTTTTACTGTTGCAGGAATACCATTCTTATCTCTTTTAAAATCGATAATACGATATCTTTGTTTATGACCACCACCGATATTACGGGTTGTCATTCTACCTTGACTGTTTCGACCTCCAGATCGTTTTTTCGGAGCAAGTAAACTTTTCTCCGGCTTATCAGCTGTAATGGCGTCGAACCCATTTACAACTCTAAAACGCTGACCTGGTGTTATTGGTTTTAATTTTCTAACTGACATTTTTGTCTTTTCTTAAAGATTGTTATAAAAATCAATACTTTCTCCTTCTGCTAACTGTACAATTGCTTTCTTGTATCCTCCTTTTATCCCAGTAACTAAACCTTTTTTGGTAAATTTAGTTGTTCTTTTAATTGGATAATTCATGGTCTTTACAGATTCAATTGCAACTCCATAAGCTGCTTCTACAGCACCTTTAATTTCTAATTTGTTAGCTTTCTTATTTACAACAAATGAATAACGGTTAAATAACTCGCTATCATTTGTAGCTTTTTCTGTAATTATAGGCTTAATTAAAATACTCATCGTAATCCTATTTACTTAAATTAGATTTAATTCCTTCTAAAGAGCTTTCAGAAATCACTACTTTATTAGCGTTTAAAACACCATAAGTATTTAATTCTGAACTATTTACAACTTTAGATCCTTTTAAATTGCGCGACGACAAATATACATTTTTATTTGACTCACCCAATACAAACAATGCTTTTTTCGTATCTAACTCTAAAGCTTTTAATACATTAACAAAATTCTTTGTTTTTGGTGTATCAAAATTAAAGTCTTCTATTACGACTAAATTATTGTCTTTTGCTTGAATACTTAAAGCAGACTTACGTGCTAAACGCTTTAAGTTTTTATTCAATTTGAAAGAATAACTTCTTGGTCTTGGACCGAACATACGACCTCCACCTCTAAAAACTCCAGACTTGATAGAACCTGCTCTTGCAGTACCAGTTCCTTTTTGTTTTTTTATCTTTCTAGTACTTCCTGTAATTTCAGCTCTTTCTTTAGCTTTGTGAGTACCTTGTCTTTGATTTGCCAAATACTGCTTAACATCTAAATAGATTGCATGATTATTTGGTTCTATTCCGAATACATCTTTAGAAAGTTCAACTTTCCTACCTGTATCTTTTCCTGTAATATCTAAAACTGCTACTTTCATTATTTCTGAATAGTTACATAAGCGTTTTTGTGACCAGGAATTGCTCCTTTAACAACAAGTAAGTTCTTTTCAGAAACTACTTTTAACACTCTTAAGTTTTGTACTTTTACTTGATCACCACCCATTCTTCCTGCCATTCGCATTCCTTTGAATACTCTTGCTGGATATGATGCTGCACCAATTGATCCTGGAGCTCTTAAACGGTTATGTTGACCGTGGGTTGCTTGTCCAACACCCGCAAAACCGTGGCGTTTAACAACTCCCTGAAAACCTTTACCTTTAGATACACCAGATACATCTACAAATTCTCCTTCTGCAAAATGTTCAACTGTAATTGAGTCTCCTAAATTAAACTCTTTTTCAAACCCTTGGAACTCAATGACTTTTCTTTTGGCAGATGTACCAGCTTTCTTAAAGTGACCATCTAAAGCTTTATTAGAGCTTTTTGCCTTTTTGTCATCGAAACCAAGCTGTAAGGCGTTGTAGCCGTCAACCTCTTCGGTTCTGACTTGGGTAACAACGCATGGACCTGCTTCGATTACTGTACAAGGAATATTCTTCCCGTTTTCATCAAATAAGCTGGTCATTCCGATTTTTCTTCCTATTAACCCAGACATTTATTTATTATTAATTATTAATTTATTTTTCCTTTTAAATTTCTCTCAAAAAAAACAGCGTTAAACATTTTCAACGCTGAATAATGTTTTACCGTTTTTCCTTCGCGAAACGCTCCGGACATGTTAGTGTCACAAGTGACACTTTTTTTTACTTATACTTTTATCTCAACTTCAACACCACTTGGTAATTCAAGCTTCATTAAAGCATCAATAGTCTTAGATGAAGAACTATAGATATCTAACAAACGCTTGTAAGCAGATAATTGAAATTGCTCTCTAGATTTTTTGTTTACGTGCGGTGAACGTAATACTGTAAAAATCTTTTTATGTGTTGGTAAAGGTATTGGGCCATTTACTACAGCTCCAGTACTTTTTACCGTCTTTACAATCTTTTCAGCAGATTTATCTACTAAATTGTAATCGTAAGACTTTAATTTTATTCTAATTTTTTGACTCATCTTATTTCTCTTTAGTAAATTAACCTTTTGCTTTTGCGATTACTTCTTCCGAAACATTTGATGGAGTTTCTGCATAATGAGAAAATTCCATTGTAGAAGTTGCTCTACCAGAAGACATTGTTCTTAAAGCTGTTACATATCCAAACATTTCAGATAATGGAACTACTGCTTTTACAACTTTAGATCCAGCACGATCACTCATGTCGTTTACTTGACCTCTTCTTCTATTTAAATCTCCTACGATATCTCCCATATTTTCTTCAGGAGTTAATACCTCAAGTTTCATTAATGGCTCCATAATTTTAGCTTTAGCAGCTTTAGCAGCAGCTTTATAACCTAATTTTGCAGCTAACTCAAAAGATAATTGATCAGAATCCACCGCATGGAAAGATCCATCTCTTAAAGTTACTTTCATTGAATCCATTTCGTATCCTGCTAAAGGACCATTTTTCATAGCTTCTTTGAATCCTTTCTCTACAGACGGTACAAATTCTCTAGGAACGTTACCACCTTTAATTACTGATTCAAATTGTAAACCTTGAACACCTTCATCTGCTGGCTCCATTGTAAAAACAATATCAGCAAACTTACCACGACCACCAGATTGTTTCTTATAAACTTCTCTATGATCTGCAGCAGCTGTAATAGCTTCTTTATATTCTACTTGTGGTTGTCCTTGATTTACTTCTACTTTAAACTCACGTTTTAAACGATCTACAATTACATCTAAGTGTAATTCACCCATTCCAGAAATAATAGTCTGTCCTGAAGCTTCGTCTGAACGTACTGTAAAAGTAGGATCTTCTTCTGCTAATTTACCTAAGCCAATACCTAATCTATCAACATCTGCTTTTGTTTTAGGTTCAACAGCAATACCAATTACTGGATCTGGAAAATCCATAGATTCTAAAACAATAGGATGCTTTTCTGAAGTTAAAGTATCTCCTGTCTTAATAGATTTAAATCCAACAGCAGCTCCAATATCTCCAGCCTCGATATAATCGATTGCATTTTGTTTATTAGCATGCATTTGGTAAATACGTGAAATACGTTCTTTTTTACCTGAACGATTATTTAACACATAAGAACCTGCATCTAAACGACCAGAATATGCTCTAAAAAATGCTAAACGACCTACAAAAGGGTCAGTTGCAATTTTAAATGCTAAAGCAGCAAACGGCTCCTTTACATCTGGTTTACGAATTTCTTCTTGTTCAGTATCTGGATTAACACCAACAATACCTTCCTTATCTACTGGAGAAGGTAAATATCTACAAACAGCGTCTAATAAAAATTGAACACCTTTGTTTTTAAATGCTGATCCACATACCATTGGAATGATTGCCATATCCATAACAGCAGCTCTTAATGCAGAATGCACTTCTTCTTCTGTTATAGAATCTTCATCTTCCATAAATTTCTCTAAAAGATTCTCATCGTAACTTGCTACTTCTTCAATTAAAAGTGCACGGTACTTACGAGCTTCCTCTTTTAAATCCTCAGGAATTTCAATAATATCAAAAGTTGCCCCTTGAGTTTCATCATGCCATACAATAGCACGATTCTTTACTAAATCTATAATTCCTTTAAAATCATCTTCGTCACCAATGTTTAAAACGATTGGCACCGCGTTTGATTTTAACATATCTTTTACTTGTTGACAAACTCCTAAAAAGTCAGATCCTTGACGGTCCATTTTATTAACGAAACCAATTCTAGGCACTTTATAGTTATCTGCTAATCTCCAGTTTGTTTCAGATTGTGGCTCAACACCATCAACAGCTGAAAATAAGAAAACTAACCCATCTAATACACGTAATGATCTATTTACCTCAACAGTAAAATCAACGTGACCTGGAGTATCAATAATATTAAAGTGATATCCTTTAGTATCTGGAGTTTTTTCTCCGTTTTCAATTGGAAAATCCCATGTACAAGTGGTAGCTGCAGAAGTAATTGTAATACCTCTTTCTTGTTCTTGCTCCATCCAGTCCATAGTAGCGGCACCATCATGTACTTCTCCAATTTTATGAGAAACACCTGTATAATATAATACACGCTCTGTAGTTGTAGTTTTACCAGCATCAATATGTGCGGCAATACCTATATTTCTTGTGAATTTTAAATCTCTAGCCATTTCTATTAAAATCTGAAGTGTGAGAATGCTTTATTTGCCTCAGCCATCTTGTGAGTATCAGTACGTTTTTTTACTGCTGCACCTTCTTCTTTAGCCGCAGCTAAGATTTCAGCCGCTAAACGCTGTGCCATGGTTTTTTCATTTCTCTTACGAGTATATAAAATCATCCATTTAATTGCCATAGATACTTTACGATCTGGTCTAATTTGCATTGGAATTTGGAATGTTGCTCCACCAACACGACGAGATCTTACTTCTACGTGAGGCATTACATTTGATAAACCATCTTTCCATATTTCTAAAGCCGATTTTTCTTCGCCTTCTCCTTTCTTTTCTTCTACGATGTCCATTGCATCGTAAAATACTTTAAACGCTACAGACTTCTTACCACTCCACATTAAGTTATTAACGAAACGAGTTACTAACTGGTCGTTAAATTTTGGATCTGGTAATAAGACTCTTTTTTTTGCTGCTCTTTTTCTCATGTCTTTACATTAAAAAAGTTACTAATTTACTTTTTTGGGCGTTTAGCTCCGTATTTTGATCTACGTTGCGTTCTTCCTTCAACACCTGCCGTATCTAAAGCTCCACGTACAACGTGATACTTTACACCTGGCAAGTCTTTTACCCTTCCACCTCTAACTAATACTATCGAGTGCTCTTGTAAGTTATGTCCTTCACCTGGAATATACGCGTTGATCTCATTACCATTTGTTAATCTAACTCTGGCAACTTTACGCATTGCTGAATTAGGTTTTTTTGGTGTTGTTGTGTACACACGCGTACAAACTCCACGTCTTTGCGGACAAGACGTTAAAGCAGCCGATTTACTCTTCTTAGTTGTTTTGGTTCTTCCTTTTCGAACTAACTGTTGTATAGTTGGCATACTAAATTGTTACTATTTTTCGTTTATACTTAAAATTTTACTCTTTTTTAAGAGCTTGCAAATGTACAACTAATTTCTATTTAATCAAATATCAGTTAGTTATTTTTGTAATTATTTAATTAATAAATTCTATTTACAAGAATTAACCTAGATTTAGCCTTTTATTCATTGATTTTTAAAACTACATTGAAACGTTTTTTTACTCCTTATATATATATATACTTTTTGATGGTATTTTCAAATGTAGTTTTATCGCAAGATTTAACTTTACATATCACTTCAAAAAACGACACTGAAAACAACTTTCTAAAACAAATCAGCTTCACAAAAACACATCCTTCAGAAAAATCAATCAAAAAAGAAATTCAGTTAATTTCAGAGCATTTAAAGAAAAACGGATACTTTTTAAATTCTTTAGACAGCATAGTTAAAAAACAACATAATCATACATATTATTATTCATTAGGAAAAAGGATCAATACTGCCGCAATTAAATTCAACAATAAACTAGAGTTTATTTCTACTGACAAACTTTCAACACATATAGCTACAATTATAAAAAAACTAGACAAGGAAGGGAAATCGTTCTCTACAGTAAAACTTAAAAACATAGAAATTAAAAACGATACCCTTTTTACAGAACTCAATATTAAACAATCAAAAAAAAGAAAAATTGACAAAGTAATTATAACCGGCTATGAAGATTTCTCTAAAGCATTTTTAAAGCATTATTTAAAAATCAATAGAACTTCAACTTTCAATAAAGAAAAATTGATTTCATTTTCTAGAAAACTGAAATCATTAAATTTCATAAATGAGATTAAACCTCCAGAAGTTTTATTTTTAAAAGACAGCACGTTTTTATACCTATATCTTAAAAAAAGAAAAAATAACAGTTTTGATGGATTGGTGAATTTTGCTTCAAAAGAAAACGGAGGTGTTTTATTTAATGGATATCTAGATTTAAAACTCAACAACATTTTCAATTCTGGCGAACAATTTAAACTTTTCTGGAACAACATTGCAGAAGAATCTCAAGAGTTTAACATTTCGACAACTCTACCTTATATATTTAACTCGGTAATAACACCTCAATTATCTTTTAAACTCTATAAACAAGATTCTGCTTTTATAAATTCAAAACTTAAAACCAGTTTAAACTATAACTTAAATGAGAAAACAACTATAGGATTAACTTATGACTCTGAGAATTCTGAAAACTTAATCAAAAGCAACATTAACAATATTAAAAGCTTTAACGCTAGTTTTTGGGGTATTCAATTTAATTATTCGATTATTAAAAACGATTTATTTAATAATTCAAAATTTAATTTAACTATTAAAACTTCTTTTGGAAATAGAAAATCAGAAAACAAAAATTCAAAACAAATAAAAATAACATCAAACATTTCCTATTTATTTGAAATAAATCAAAGAAATTATTTCTACGCTAGTAATTCAACTGGACACATAAATTCCGATTTATTTTTAGATAATGAACTTTTTAGGATTGGAGGAGCAAATTCTATTAAAGGATTTAATGAACAAAGTATTTTTACTTCTTTTTATACCTATTTTAATTTTGAATACCGATTCTTACTATCTAATAGTTCTTACATTCATACTATTACAGATTTTGGGAAAATAAAAAACACAAGTCTAATTTTCAATAATTTATTGGGGTTTGGGGCAGGATATTTAACTACTTTAAATAATTCTACAATCAATATTAGTTATGTTTTAGGAAAAACCACAAATTCTTCAATAAAATTAAATAATTCTAAAATTATAGTAAAATGGACACTACTATTTTAAAGATTTAAGAATTTTTAAAACACATAATTAACTATTTGTTAACTTTTTTATGATTTTTTTTGTTAAAAAAGTTGGTGTTTTAAGATTAATTTAAGATTTTTGGCACTAATTAATTCAAATAATTATACAATGAAGACAAAGTTTAATGGAATTTTAACGCTATTACTGGCGTTGGTTGTGCAAATATCTTTTGCGCAAGAAAGAACTATTTCAGGTACGGTTTCTGACGATACAGGCCCTTTACCTGGAGTAAGTATCGTAATTGATGGTACATCTAATGGTACTGAAACAGATTTTGATGGAAAATATAGCATTACTGCTAAAACAGGTGATGTACTTGTTTTTAGGTATGTTGGATTAAAAGTTACACGTAAGACAGTTGGATCTTCTAGCTCAATTAATGTAACTATGGAATCTGACAATGTTCTTGAAGAGGTAGTTGTAACCGCACAAGGTATTAAAAGAGAGAAAAAAGCTCTTGGATATGCTGTGTCTGAAGTAAGTTCTTCTCAAATTGAGCAAAGAGCTGAAGGTGATGTTGCAAGAGTACTATCAGGAAAAGCTTCTGGTGTACAAATTACTTCACAGAGTGGTACTTCTGGTTCTGCAACTAACGTTGTAATTAGAGGGTATTCTTCTATTAATGGTAACAACCAAGCATTATTTGTTGTTGATGGTGTACCTTTTAGTAGTGATACAAACTCTCAAGGTAACTTTTTAAATGGTAATGTTGGTTCTAGTAGATTTTTAGATTTAGACCCAAATACTATTGAAAGTGTAAACGTACTTAAAGGATTAGCAGCTGCTACTCTTTATGGTTCTGCAGGTAGAAATGGTGTAATTGTAATTACAACTAAATCTGGTTCTTCTGGTAAAAAAGGAAAGAAAAATGAAATTACAATAAACAACTCGTTTTTTGTTAATCAAATTGCTTCTTTACCTAATTACCAAGATCAATATGGTGGTGGTTTTGACCAATCTTTTGGTTGGTTCTTTAGTAACTGGGGACCTTCTTTTAGTCCTAATGGTGTAGATGGTTATTTAAATGACCCAGCTGGAACAATTCAACCTGATGGAACTGTAGAACACCCTTATGGTTCTTCTGCTTTCTTAAATAACTTCTTAGGAGGTAATAACTTATTAAACAATAAGTATACTGGTCAAAGATACGATTGGAAACCTTATAATAGTGTTGAAGATTTCTTTAGAACTGGATCTGTAAATAACTTATCTGTTAACTTTAGAGGAGCATCTACTGATGGAGATATTACTTATAATGCAAATGTTGGTCATTTAGATGAAGAAGGGTTTACTCCTGGTAATAAAGTTTTAAGAACTACTTTATCTTTTGGTGGACGTGCTAAACTAAGTAATAAATTTACCATTCAAGGTTCTATGAATTACACTAGTAATAGAGTAACTTCACCGCCTGTAGCGGCAAGTAGAGGTAATGGTACTTTAGGATGGTCTACATTTGGTAATGTATTCTTTACGCCTCGTAACGTAGATTTAATGGGATTAGAATTTGAACTTCCAGAAAATGGTGGTAGTATCTACTATAGAAATGGTAACGATATTATCAACCCAAGATGGTCTGTTAAGAATGCACAAAATGCACAAAAAACTAACAGAATATTTTCTAATGCAACTTTAACATACGAAGTAAATGATAATTTATCATTAGCTTATCGTGCTGGTATTGACTTCTATAATGAAAGAAATAGTGCACACTCAAACAAAAATGGTGTTAACTTTAATGCTGCAATTTTTGGTTTCTTAACTACATTTGATAATAACACAACTATATATGATCATTATTTCGCTGCCAATGGTAGTTATGATTTAACTGATGATATAGGATTAGATTTTGTTGCAGGTGCTACAAGTAGAGCAAGAACTGTAGAAGGTCAAGGTGTTGCAAGTACTGGACAAATTGTATTTGGTGTTTTACAACATTTTAACTTCCAAAATCAAACTCCAATTCAGTTTTTCGTAAGAAGAAATATACAAGGTATATTTGCAGAAGCTTCTTTTGATTTTAAAGATATGTTATTTTTAACATTATCTGGAAGAAATGACTGGGTATCTAACTTACCTACTCAAAACAATAGTTTATTTTACCCAAGTATTTCTGCTTCTTTCCTTCCTACTGCAGCTTTTGAAGATCTTAAGTCTGAAAGTGGATGGGGATTAAATTACTTGAAATTAAGAGCTGGTTTAGGTCAATCTGCAAACTTCCCAACTGGTTATCCAACTGTTAATACTGTTGGTCAAACTACACAAGTTGGTGGTGGTGCAATTGGTAGTGTTGTTACAAATACTATTAGCGGTTTCCAAGCAAATCCTAATTTAAAGCCTGAGCTTTTAAGTGAATTTGAAGTTGGATTTGATGCTAGATTCTTAAATAGAAAAGCTAATTTAAGTGTTTCTTATTTTGATAGAACTACACAAGATTTAATTGTATTTAAACCTTTACCTGCTTCTTCAGGATTTACTTCAACACAATCTAATGTTGGTAAAGTAGAAGGAGATGGATGGGAAGCTGATTTATCTTTAGATATTATCAGTAATGATGGTGATGGTTTAAATTGGAACACGAATGTAAACTTTACAACGAGTCAGCAAATTGTTACAGAACAAGATGATGATCAAATTATCTATGCAGGATCAACAGCTGCTTTCTTAGGAGGTAATGCTGCAATTAAAGGTGAACAATTGGGTGTAATTGTTGGTTCTAGAATTCAAAGAGACGCAAATGATAACTTTGTAGTAGATGGAGCTGGTAATTATCAAGCTGAAACGAATATTGTTTTACCTGATGGAAGATCAATTACGCCAATTATTGGAGATCCAAATCCAGATTATGTTATGAATTTAAATAATTCATTATCATATAAAAACTTCACTTTTAATTTTCAATTTAACCATACAAAAGGTGGAGATATAGCAACTACAACTGTAGCAACATTATTAGGTCGTGGTTTAATTGTAAAAGACAGAAAAAATACATTTGTTTTACCTGGTGTTAATGCTGCTGGTAATACTAATACTACTCAGATTAATAATTCACAATATTATTTCTCTAACTTATTATTTGGACCAAAAGAATTAACAATATATGATGGTTCTGTATTACGTTTACAAGAAGTATCTTTAAGTTATTCTTTACCTAAAAATGTTTTAGATAGAACACCTTTTGGCGCTGTATCTTTAACTGCTAGTGGTTTTAACTTATGGTATGATGCTTACAATACTCCAGATGATGCTAACTTTGATCCAAACGTAGCTGGTGTAGGTGTTGGTAATGGTAGAGGTTTTGATTACCTTAACGGACCAAGTTCTAGAAGATTTGGATTGAGTGTAAAATTATCATTCTAAAAATTTAATTTATATAATTATGAAAAACATTTATAAAATATTCATAGCCTTAGTAGTTACTAGCTCTATGATTATTTCTTGTGAAACATTAAAGCAAGAAGATTTGGCAAGTCCAAATGCCTTGTCAGCAGATCAAGCAGATCCAGATTTATTACTTAATTCTGTGCAATTAGCTTATAGAAACATTCAAGGAACTTTTGGAAATATTGGTTCTCAATTAACTAGAATTGATTACATGTTTGGAAGGAACTATTTTGCAAACTATGGTTCAGGTACTATGAATGGTATATGGACAAATTTTTACAGTAACACTGGTGCAGTAGGAATGGTTGTTAATATAGCTGCTATTGAAGCTTTAGATAAAGCAAATCCAGATAAAGATTTATCTTTTCACGTAGCTGCTGCTAAAACAATGCAAGCACACGTATTAATGCAGATAGTCGATTATATTGGTAAAGCTCCTTGGAGTGAGGCTAATAAGCCAAATGAATTTCCTTTACCTAAATTTGATGAAGGTCAAGAAATTTATACTGCTGCATTAACAATGTTAAATGAAGCCGGAGCATTATTTGCTAGTACAAGTGGTGCTGGTAGTGCAACAGATTTCTTTTATGGTGGTGATGCTGCTAAATGGACAAAATTAGTTAATACATTAAAAATGCGTGCTAATTTAACAACTGGAAACTATACTGCAGTTGTAAATGCAACAGGTGTAATTACAGATACTGCAGATGATTTCCAATTTACTTATGGAACTAATCAATTATCTCCAAATACACAGCATCCTGATTTTACTGTTGATTATACAAGTTCTGGTGCAGGTATATACCAATCAAATTGGTTAATGAAAACTATGGTGCCTAGTTTTGGTGATTTACGTGCTTCTACAGATCCTAGAAGACGTTATTACTTTTATAGACAAAACTGGAGAACTCCAGGAGGATCATCAATATTTTTTGATGCAAACGATGTAATTGGAAATGGACCAGGTTTATATCTTTCTGGTGGACCAGAAGATGGTGAAACTTTATCTTGTACTTTAGAAAATACACCTGTACATTTACAGTTTACACCTGATGAGGATATTTGGTGTAGTATGGATATGGGATATTGGGGAAGAATTCATGGAAACGACGCTGGTACACCTCCAGATAACTTTACAAGAACTGCGGTAGGTGTTTATCCTGCTGGTGGAAAATTTGATTGGAGAGAAGATGCTATGACATTTCCAAATACTGGTGGTTCAGCTTCAATTAATGGAATTTATGGACAACAAGTGTCTCAAACTGGTGGTGGTAATGGAGCTGGTATTTTACCAATCTATTTGGCATCTGACGTTGATTTTATGAAAGCAGAAGCTAATTTAGCATTATCAAATCCTACTGCTGCCTCTACACATTTAGAAGCTGGTATGACAAAGCATATTGCTAAAGTAATGTCTTTCGGAGCATTGGATGGTGCTGCTGATAAATCTCAAGCACCTAATGCTGCTTTTGTAACAGCTTGGGTTGCTGCTAAAAAAGCAGAATTTGATGCTGCTGCAACTAATTCCGCTGCTGATGGAAATGGTTTTCCAACAGCAAAAGATAAATGGGATCTTTTGGGTGAACAATATTTTATTGCTCAATATGGTTCTGGTACAGATACTTTTAACTTTTATAGAAGAACCGGTTACCCAAGAACTTTATCAAGAAATATAGATCCAAATCCAGGAACTTTTCCAAGAACTTTATTGTTCCCTGGAAACGAAGTGAGCTCGAATTCTAATATTCAACAAAGAACTGATAATAGCGAGAAAGTTTTTTGGGATAATGGTACAGTAAACCCAGCAAATTAATAATTACAAATTTATAATTATGAAAAACATATTTAAAACTATATTATCACTTGTTTTAGCTACTACAATACTTTCTTGTAGTGAATCAGACAAAGTGATAGACCAAGTTGTTGACGGAACAACTAATGGGGCTATACTTAGATTAATAAGTACAAACTCAAACGTATTGAATAGAAGTGATGCAACTACTTTTTGGTCTGTAACTGTTGAAGAACAAGATGTTGAAGACGGTAAGTTAATGGAAAGTGTAGAACTTTATGTTTCTCTTAGAGATTTATCTGATGGAAATGGAACTACGGTAGCTAAAGACGCGTTGGTTAAAACGATACCAGCTTCAGATTTTTCTACTGGACCATTAGGTTTACCTAGAGCAACTATCTCTGCCACTTTTGCAGAAGCTGAAGCAGCTATGGGATTAGATGCGTCTAAGCATGCTCCTGGAGATTTATTTGTTTTTGAAACAAGATTAAAATTAACAAATGGACAAACTTTTGGTGCTGCTGATGCTGGTGGTATTATTACTGGTGGATTCTTCTCATCTCCATATGTATATAACGCTGCTTTAGTATGTTCTCCTAAACCTGGGGATTATAAAATAGATATGCGTGATACATGGGGTGATGGTTGGCAAACAAGTCATGGAAGTGGTGGTACTGGTATTACTATAACATTAACAAATGCTGACGATAGTACAACTGTATTACAAGTAGGTATGTGTAGCCCTTATAATGATGGTGGTCAATGGTTAACAACTGGTAGTTGTACACCGTGGCCAGCTGGTACAGCTGATCCTACTGTTGATTATTCCACTGCTAGTGAAATAATTACAGTACCTGTCGGAACTAAACTTGCTATCTGGAATTTCCCTGGAGATGCTCATAGTGAAATAGGTTTTACTATTTTCGCTCCAGATGGTAGACAATTATTAGATGTCGCAGATGGAACAGGTGCTCCTGGTTTATTACCAGTTACAAACTGTTTATAATATTAGATAAAAACATCTTATATACATTAAAAGAGCTTATGAAAATAAGCTCTTTTTTTATTTTAAAATTTATATTTGTTATTGTAAAACAATAAATTATGCAGGCACATAAAAACTTGTTGAAATATACTATCCTTATAGTAATACTTATTATTTCTTGTACAACTGAAGAAAGTGAAAAATTAGATAAAAACCAACGTGTTATTAGTGATACTGTTAATTTCACATTTGAAAAAGTAGAATCAAGTAAAAGTAATATAGATTTTAATAATAAAATTACACATCGTTTTACTAATAAAGAAAACTTATTTGACTATGATTTTTTTTATAATGGGGCTGGTGTAGGCATAGAAGATATAAATAACGATGGTTTGAAAGATATTATTTTTTGTGGAAATCAAGTATCTAATAAAGTTTATTTAAATAAAGGAAATTTAGTTTTTGAAGATATTACTGAGAAATCAAATATAAATACTAATAAAAACTGGGCTAACGGTATCACATTTGCAGATGTTAATAATGATGGATGGATGGATATCTATATATCTCAGGGAGGTCCCTATTCAAAAGAAAAAAGGGAAAATATTCTACTCATAAATCAAAAAGACTTAACATTTAAAGAATCTGCAAAAGATGTTGGTTTAAACGATGCAGGAATTTCAACACAATCAGCATTCTTTGATTATGATAATGATGGAGATTTAGATTGTATTGTTATGAATGAAAGTCAACTGTATGGTTATGATCCAGGTACGTTTTACAATCTTAATAAAGATGAGAAAAACCTTAAAAAAAGTACTAGTCGTTTATATGAAAATATAAATGGTAAATTTAAAAATGTAACTAAAGAATCCGGAACATTTAAACCAACATTTGGTTTAGGTCTTTGCATTGCAGACTTAAATAATGATGGCTGGTTAGATTATTATATCGCAAATGATTATTATGTACCAGATGCCATGTACATAAATAATAAAAACGGAACGTTTACAAATAAAATTAAAGAAGCTACAAAACAAGTTTCTTTTTATGGTATGGGTGTTGATATAGCAGATATCAATCAAGATAATTTAGATGATATTTTTGTCTTAGATATGGCTTCTCAAGATCATATAAAATCTAAGACTCTAATGGCCTCTATGAATGTACCCAAATTCAATCTACTTAAAAGCCTTGGATTACATACACAATATATGTATAATTCTTTACAGCTGAATATAGGGAATAATAAATATCATAACATAGGTCAGATGTTAGGCTTATCTAAAACTGATTGGAGTTGGGCTGGACTTATTTTTGACACTGATAATGATGGAAATGAAGATATATATGTAACCAATGGTTATAGAAGGTATGCTTTAGATAATGACATGAGAATTGAGATTTTTAAAGCAAAAAGAAAATATAAAGGAAATGTACCTTTAAAAATAAAAGAAGAAATATATAATAAATTACCTTCAGAAAAATTATCAAATATTTTATACAAAGGTGATAGTGAATTAAATTTCAAGGATAACACCTCTTTTTCAGGGTTAAACGAAGTTTCTTTTTCTAACGGTGCTGCATATTCTGATTTAGATAATGATGGTGATTTAGATATCGTTGTTAACAATATTGATGATAAAGCTTTTTTATTTAAAAACTTAACTACTGAAAACAGCAAAGGAAATTACATTAAAATAAACACTAAGAGTAAATTATCAGAAGATTTTGCAAAAGTTTCTATTTCATATAACAATAAAACAAGAACTAAAGAATCTAGAAGAGTAAGAGGGTATTTATCTTCTGTAGATAAGACAATACATTTTGGCATTGGAAAGAAAAACACTATAGATACCGTAAGAGTTTTATGGAAATCTGGTAATTATGAAGAAAAATATAATGTTCAAGCAAATTCTACACTAACATTTGTAGAAACAAAAGAAAATATAAAAAAGAGTAACTCAATTCCAAAAATAAAGACACTCTTTAAAGAATCTAAAACGATAAACTTTACTCATAAAGAAAATGATTTTAACGATTTTTTTAAAGAAATACTTCTGCCATATAAACAATCAACTTTTGGGCCTTACATAACCAAAGGCGATGTTAATAATGATGGCTTAGATGATCTTTTTATTGGCGGAGCAAAAAATCAATCTGCGCAACTTTATATCAATAAAGATAACTCCTTTCTAAAAGCAAATAACAGTTCTTTTATTGAAGATGCTGCATATGAAGATATGGAAGCAATTTTTATAGATATAGATAATGACAATGACAATGATTTGTATGTTGTGAGCGGTGGAAGTGAATTTGAAAATAATGATTCTTTATTACAAGACAGAATCTATATAAACGATGGAAAAGGTAATTTTAAGAGAGATAAAAACATAGGTATTGAAGGATATCACTTTAGTGGAAAAACTATAACAAAAATTGATTTTGATAATGACGGAGATCAAGATATTATAGTTGGTAATCGAATACAACCGCAAAAATATCCGCTACATGTACCTTCTTTTATTTTTGAGAATGTAAATGGAAAATATAAAGAAGTAACTAATAAAATTTGTCCTGAATTTGAAGATTTAGGGATTATAAATAAAGTAATTTCTACTGATATTAATAATGATGGTTGGGAAGATTTTATAGCTGTTGGTGAATGGACTCATGTTGGAATTTTTATAAATAATAACGGCGTTTTCAAAGACATATCAAATAAAAGCAAATTAGATAAAGAAAAAGGTTGGTGGTTTAGTATCTCTGAAACTGATGTTAATAATGATGGTTTTAAAGATTACTTAATAGGTAATGTTGGTTTAAATATTAAACATAAGGCAACAAAAGAAAAACCTTTTAGAATTTATGCTGATGATTTTGATAATAACGGAAAGCATGATGTTGTTTTAAGTTATAAATATAATAATAGGTTTGTACCCGCTAGAGGAAAAGAATGTTCTACTCAACAAATGCCTTTTATATCTAAAAAAATACCAACATTTAATCAATTTGCAAATGCTACTTTAGAAGATATTTATGGTGATAAAGTTAATACTGCCTATAGAAGAGAAGTAAATCAATTTAAATCAATTTTATTATTGAATAATGGAAATAGTACATTTAGCAAAAAAGAGTTGCCTAAAATTGTCCAATCTATGCCAATATTAGATAGTGAAAACATAGATATTAATAACGATGGATATGAAGATTTAATTATTGTTGGAAATATATATAATACAGAAGTAGAAACACCTAGATTAGATAATAATTATGCTTTAATATTAACGTCAAATCAAAAAGATAATTACAATATAATTACGACCAAAAAATCTGGATTATACACAGAAGGTAATGCAAAATCTGTGAAAATTTTGCAAAATAAAAAAGGAAATCCATTAATATTAATATCTCTTAATAATGGAAAATTAAAAAGCTATAAAATTAATAAATAAAAATACCCAAAATATCCATAATGATATTTTAGGTATTATATAAAATGTAATATTAAAATTAAAGTGTCAATATATAAGAAATTATTTGACCTATATCTTTTTCCTCTTTATAATACAACTTATTTTCTTTTACAAAAGCTTTTATTTTTTTATGATGGTTTTTAGAAGTAAGATTTAAGAAACTTTTTTTCTTAAGAGCAAAAGGATTTAAACTATTTTCTTTTTCTAAAAAGTATTTACTTTTTCTTTTTATCTTAGACCTGGTTCTATTTACCATCGGATTTGGCGAAGCCTTAGACAAGACAAGACTATATTTTTTAAGTATAGAAATTTGTTTATTATTAAAAATCACCTGATAGTTACCTTGAACACCTTCTACATTAAGAGGTTTAAAAACTTTATTTCTAATTGAAACACGTTCAATTTTATTCATATCAAATATAAAAGTAGAATCTTTATGCTTAAACATAAATTTATCTCGCTCAATATTATAATTTAAATTCGGAAAAATGAATTTTTTCTTATTGGCAATAACTGTTGATTTATTTTCCCATTCATCAAATAAAAATATTGATCCATCAAATCCTTTTTTAGCTAAAGAAATATCATCGAATTGAAATAGGAGACCCATAACCTTTGACCATTCGTATTCATTTCCTCTTAAATGTTCAGAATCAGGTCCTAATTGATTAATGTCGTTAATTCTTGTAATTGGTATTACAGCTTGACTTTCTACAGTCTCTACCCATCCTTGTGAATAAATACTATTACTAAATAATAGCAAACCTAAAAAATATGTGAGTTGTGATTTTTTTAAACACATCATTCTATACATTTAAGTTGCTAATATAATTCAAAATAATTTTAACGTCTTCCTCTTTTTTGTATGAGAGTTTTTTGCTCTTAACAAACCATTTTAAATCTTTTATTTTATCAATAGAAACTAATTTCACAATAGCTGATTTTCTAAGAGAAAAAGGAGTGAGATTATTTGCTCGTTCTAAGTAGTATTTACTTTTCCTTTTTATCTTACTTCTTTTTCTATTTACCATTGGATTTGGAGAAGCTTTAGATAAGGAAATACTGTACTTTTTTAGTAAAGATATTTTTTTGGTTTTATGAACAATTTCAAAATTATTTTTAACCCCTTCAACATTAACAGATTTAAAACTTTTATTTTTGATTTTAATTCCTTGTACTTTATTCATATCAAAAACATAAGTAGAATCGTTTAATCGAAACATAAACTCATCTTTTTCAATATTATAATTTAAATTAGGAAAAACAAATTTTGTGTTGTTTGCATAAACCACAGATCTATTTTCCCATTCATCAAATAAAAATACAGAACCGTCAAAACCTCTTTTTGCTAATTGTATATCATCAAATTGATGCAAAATACCCATAACTTTACTCCATTCTTCTGGGTTACCTGTAAGTGTTTCAAACTCTCCATCATAAAGTCCATTTGCATGATCAAAAGGCTCAAAATGTCTTGTGTTCTCATAAGCCTCTAAAAAGCTTTGACTAAAACAATTCATTGTAAAAAATAAAGACGCCAAAAAAATTATTTTTTTCATAATAAATATTTTTAAATTAATAATACTTAAAAGTTAGTGAAAAAAAATTTAATTAACTGAATATAAAGGATTTAATTTATATTTTTCAACATTTTCAATTACTTGATATTGTTATATTTCCTTTTGACAAAACATTACCCTAATAAAATGTTAATTTTATGAATAATCTATATTTTTTAACATTAAATAAATAGTATTTTTGCTATTTTAGCAATCTTAAAAAAAATAATCAAATATTATGAGAAAAATTTTATTGACACTTAGCTTTATAATTAGTTTTAGTTTATCATTTAGCCAAGATCAAGAAGGAACGGCTTTAAATGATTTTCAATCATTCACAAACTCTGTTGCAGCAACTAATAGTGTTAATGCCTATGGAGGTTCTGTGTCTTTTAACAATCCTAGAAGAAAAATTTTAGGTTCTTTTTATTTACTAGATGAGTGGGAAAATAATGGTGTAATTGTTACAAAAGATAACAAAAAATTCTCCATCCAAAATATTAACTTAAATATAAAAAGTAATTCTTTTGAATCTAAAGTTAGAGGTAATAAAAAAGTCTTTGTTTTTAACTTTAATAACATAGATAAATTTATTATTAATAATAAGGTTTATAAAAAATATTTTTCTTCTGAAGATTCTAGAGTATATCAAATTATTTATGAAAATAAAGATTTTCAATTATTAAAAGGGTATTCAGTTAAATTTGTTGAAGGATCTGCTAACCCTATGTTAAATAGGTCTTTTGATAAATTTGTTAGACAGGAATCAATTTTTATCAGAAAGAATGATGAAGTAAAAAAGTTTAAACTTAAAAGAAGTAAAATTGTTGGTTTGATAGGAAAGGAAAAAACTAATGAAATAAAGGCATTTGCAAAGAAAAAAGATCTTTCTTTTAAGAAAGAAAAAGATGTTAAAAAAATATTAGCACATTTTATTCAATAATATTGTAAAACAATAAAAAAACCATCTCAATTGAGATGGTTTTTTTATGCTCTCAATTTAAACTACATTTGCAAAATGATTAAAGAATCTACAAATATTTTTGGAATAAGAGCCATCATAGAAGCTATTGAAAGTGGCTCTACTATGAACAAAGTTTATCTTCAAAAAGGATTAAGAGGTGACCTATTCTATCAGTTAGATAAATTGATAAAAGAAAAGAAGATAGCAACTAGTATGGTTCCTGTAGAGAAATTAGATAGACTGTCTAAAAACAATAATCATCAAGGTGCAGTTGCACAAATATCACCTATAGAATTTTACGATTTAGAGACTTTAATTGAAACTACATTAGAAAGTAATAAGATTCCTTTATTCTTATTATTAGATCAATTATCTGATGTAAGAAATTTTGGTGCCATTATTAGAACAGCTGAATGTACTGGTGTTAACGGAATAATAATTCAAAAAAGCGGAAGTGCTCCTGTTAATGCTGAAACAATAAAAACATCTGCTGGAGCAGCTTTTAAAATACCAATTTGTAAAGTAGATCATATTAAAGATGCTTTATTCCTTTTACAAGCATCAGAAATAAAAACTGTTGCAGCTACTGAAAAAACAGAAGATTCAGTATTTGATATTGATTTTAATCAACCAATGGCAATAGTTATGGGATCAGAACATAGAGGTGTTAATCCATCTATTTTGAAAATGGTAGATTATAAAGCAAAATTACCTTTACTTGGTGAAATAGAATCATTAAATGTTTCTGTAGCTTGTGGTGCTTTTTTATATGAAACTGTAAGACAAAGGACGTTGTAGTTTTTAGTTTTTAGTTTTTAGTTTTTAGTTTTTAGTTTTTAGTTTTTAGTAACATCATCATTTCCCTTTTTGGGAATCTTATAATCATATATAATTTTAGGAATCTCCTCTTCTACCCTATTTTCAATTATAGGAGGTGAAAAATTTCCATCTTCATCAAACAACGTGTCAAATTCTGTTTCTACAAATTGATGCTCTTTTTTTATAATTCCTTTTTTTCTATTTAAAAAAGCTAAGATTAACCCTGTCATGAACCCAGATAGATGTCCTTCCCAAGACATCCCCTCTTTTATTGGTAAAATATACCAAATCATACTACCATATAAAAAAATGATAATTAAAGATAAGGCAACTAGTCTATAATGACTTTTAATAATTCCACTAAAAAACACAAAACTAAATAGTAGATAGACAATTCCACTTGCTCCAATATGAAAAGATTCTCTAGCGATTACCCATGTTATGAATCCAGTAAAAAAACCTCCAATAAGCAATATTTTAATAGCAACATCTTTATAAAAATAAAAAAGACTAGTTAAGAGCACAAATAAAGGAATAGAATTATTAAAAAGGTGGTTTGTATTACTATGAATGAAATGCGTTAAAAAAACACCTCTAAAACCTTCAAAAGTTCTTGGAAAAACTCCAAACTTATTAAAATTGAAATTAAAATGAATTTCAATCCAGTACACAACCCAAATTATTGCAACATATAAAATTGGAATCGTAAATGTATTTTTATGATATGTAATTTCATCATTCATTACAATAAAAACAACAAAAATCTAACCAAAGCTGCGTTTTACAAATTCTGTCAGAAATCTTTCCTATTTTTACAATATGAATGAACCTTTGGCAGAAAGAATTAGACCAAAAAAGCTTGAAGACTATATCAGCCAACAACATTTAGTTGGTGAGAAAGGTGTTTTAACACAGCATATTAAACAAGGTATTATTCCTTCATTAATACTTTGGGGGCCTCCAGGAATAGGAAAAACAACCTTAGCAAATATTATTGCAAATGTTTCAGGTAGGCCATTTTATACATTAAGTGCCATTAGTTCTGGAGTAAAAGATGTTAGAGAAGTAATCGAGAAAGCTAAAAAAAGTGGCGGATTATTCACTCAGAAGAATCCCATTTTATTTATCGATGAAATTCATAGATTTAGTAAATCTCAACAAGATTCTTTATTAGGAGCCGTAGAAAAAGGTTGGGTAACTTTAATTGGTGCTACTACTGAAAACCCTAGTTTTGAGGTAATTCCTGCCCTACTTTCTCGTTGTCAGGTTTATATTTTAAATTCTTTTGATAAAGACGATTTAATTGCTTTGTTACATAGAGCGATGAAAGAGGATGCAATTTTATCAACAAAAAAAATTATATTAAAAGAAACCGATGCTTTGCTTCAAGTATCTAGTGGTGACGCAAGAAAACTATTAAATATTTTTGAACTTTTAGTTTCTTCTGAAGACGAAATTGAAATTACCAATAAAATGGTTCTTGAAAAAGTTCAAAAAAATACCGTTAGATATGATAAAACTGGCGAACAACATTATGATATTATATCTGCTTTTATAAAATCGATTAGAGGAAGCGATCCAAATGCTGCTGTTTATTGGTTAGCTAGAATGATTGAAGGTGGTGAAGATGTTAAATTTATTGCAAGAAGATTATTAATTTTAGCTTCAGAAGATATTGGTAATGCAAATCCTACTGCGTTAATTTTAGCTAATACTACTTTTCAAGCTGTTTCTACAATCGGATATCCAGAGTCTAGAATTATATTAAGTCAGTGCGCGGTATATTTAGCGAATTCTGCAAAAAGTAATGCCTCTTATATGGCAATAGGAAAAGCACAACAGTTGGTTAAAAAAACTGGAGATTTATCTATACCGCTGCATTTAAGGAATGCACCTACTAAATTGATGAAAGATTTAGATTATGGCAAAGATTATCAGTATTCTCATAACTATCCTGGTAATTTTATACATCAAGAGTTTTTACCTGAAGAAATTTCTGGAACAAAATTATATGAACCTGGAAACAATCCTAGAGAAAATCAGTTTAAAGAGGTTTTAAAAAATAGATGGAAAGATAAATATGATTATTAAAATTTAATCTGATATTTTTGAATTACTTTTTGATTATTCTCGTAAAATTCGGCGAACCATAAATCACCTTTTTTATATAGAATTCCGTTTTTGTCTTTAATAATAAAAATATCATTTTTATTAGTTTTTAAAACATTAAAAACAACTTCTGGTTTTGTGTTTACTAACTGGAATCCGTTTTCTTTTGATTGAGCATATAGAATGTTATTCTCATTTACCTTCAGTTTTTCTTTAGGTAAAACTTCCTTAATAACTTTACCCTTATTTTTTTGAGTTACAGTTTTCACTACTTTCAATGGAGAAATTTCACTAATTTCTTTGTTACTAACTACGGTTTTATCAGATTGACTTACTGGTTGATACTTATAATTAAGCGCTTCAATAGATTTAAAAGCTTTTCTTATTGATTCATGATATGCTTTTTTATAGTCTTTATTTTTACTTCTTCCTTCTTGAGAAGTAAATACAACTTTGTTATTACAATCCAACAATTCAATTTTATTTTTAGTAGATAAAAAACTAGAGTTCCTTTTTAGTTTTACTGTTAATGCTAAACATCTATTTCTAGATAATTCTTCTGGAAAACTTTCATTATTTAAGAAGGTAGTAAATCCTTTTTTATTAAATAAAAACTTAGTTAAAGAACTTGTTTGATATTGATCCTCTTGCTTTAAAAATTCAAATTGATTGGGAACAATTATGTATTTATAATTATTAATTGTTTTTTGAGAAAAAGAATTCATCGATAAGACGAATAAAACTGAAAGTGTAATTTTTTTTATCATAATTAATCAATAATTAAATTTACTCCAAATTGTAAAGAAAAAATATTTGCATCTGATAAATCTACAAGTTTTAAAACATTATCTACTACACCATATACATTTACTTTTCCAATTCTTGTTGTAAGACCAAAACCAATATTTGTAAAAGAATACTCGTCTACTGTATGTGTTGCTTTTACTAAAATTTTATCAGATAATGTTTTCTCTATAAACGAAGTAAATGAAAATTGAGGTTTCAAGGGTCTCATAACTGTATTTAACTGAAAACCTATTGCGTTATAATAATACTTTTTATACGTTTCAGTAAAACATTTTTTACTTCTTATTTCTCCAAAACTATACTTTACAGCAGCATTTATTTTAGCTGGCCTCCAAAGCAAATACGATTCTTTATTACTTCCCCTTGGTAAATTCCTTGTTAATTCCGCATCAAATTCTGCCCAATAACCCAATAAACTTGAAGGATTGTATTCAAAATTAATTCCTTCTGTAGCATGCGTACCATTTAAAAAAGAATTTTTAATATTCTTGCTATAATTAATAAAACCAAGATCTAAAATACTAGCTGTAACTTCAATATCTGGTCTTACATGATACGTAAACCCAAAATCAAAACCTATCCCTAAATTACCATTTAAAAAAGACTTTTTATATAATCTAGAAACATCTTCTATAAATTGGTCATCCTCATCAACTAATCCTGATGTTTTAACATCTACATCAAGATTTGTAAAATAGTGCTTATAAATATTATTCTGTCCTAAAGTAGTGGTAATTGTACCTGAATTATTATTAGAATATAAATTAAAACTAGATGAATAAATTTTTGCTCTAGCTCCAACATTTAATCTCTTATTTATTTTTCTACTAATTCCGGCATGCAACACACCTAAAATATCTGCTTTATAACTTAACTGAGAAAAAGAAAAGTTTCTATTTAAATATACTGAATTACCTTTATATAAAAGTGTTGCAATATCTTGTGGGAAATAACCAATTAAATCTAATTCTTCATAAAACCCGAAACTTAAATACGTTTTATCATCATATCGATAACCAGCATTTAATATATCTATATGAACATTTACTTTGATATTATCTTCTGGAACTAATAAATTGAAAACTCTATCGAATTTTGATGAAAAATCTCCTTTACTTACAAATAAATCGGCTAGTGTAAAACCAGAAATACCATAACTTAAAGACACTCCAGATAATAAAGGAATTCCAGCATGAAATTTATAATTAGTTTCTGCTCCAGGGTTTAATAGTAACGTTTGAGGAATTTCATCGAACCCATATAATATATTCGAATTTTGAGAAAATATAGTACTACAAAATGATATGAAAATTATTATTAATACTCTTCTTATCATTCTTAAAATTTAAAGTAATATTTACCTGAAGATTTAAACTCAAACTCATTTACTGAGGTAGAATCCAAAGCTTGTCCTCCAGAAATATTAAGTGTTAATTTTATTTTATTTGAATTTAAAAGAGCAGCATTTTTTGCAATAATAATTTCTACACCATCTTTATAATTTAATTGTTTTGGTCTTACAAGATTTAAAGTATCAGAAAAAACTATTTGATCGTTTTCATCTAAAAACTGCAATCTTGTATCAAAAGATCTATTAAACTCGTTCTTTATTTCAAAATAAAGATCTACTCTTTGAAGATTATTTTTTGCCCTATCAGTATTTAAAAGTGTAAATTCGGTTATATCACTAACAGAAGATAATTCTATATTATTAGCAGCATCAATAAATGCAGGCTCCTTAATTTTAAAATAAATTAAAGATGTTTCTACAACCTGACTTGATGTAAAAGTATCAACTTGTTTAAAGTCTAAATTTTTATAGCACGATACTAGGCTAAAAATTACTACAAAAAATAAAAAATTACATTTAAGAAATTTCATAAATCTTTGTTATTTATACAAAACGATAACTGGTTAAAGATATTGTTTTATTTCTAAAAGCGAAGTGACAGAAGTTATCTTTTTATCATTATTTTTTTTATTATCAAAATTGCAATGAATTGCTCTTAGACCAACATTTATAGCCCCCTGAATATCAGCTTCTAAGTTATCTCCAATCATAATTGACTCTTCTTTTATAGCGTTTGCTTTCATTAAAGCATAGTCAAAAACTTTAGGATTTGGTTTCTTTACACCTACAGATTCGGATGTTATTATTTGATTAAAATAATGATGAATGTTTGAGCTTTCCATTTTTTTACTTTGAATTTCTTCAAATCCATTTGTAATAATATGTAATTGGTATTTATCTTTTAAATAATCTAAGAGTTCAAAAGTACCTTCAAACAAATAATTAAAATCTGGTAAATAATCTATATATTTAATCGCTATTTGATCTATCACCTCATCTGAAATCTCAAATTGAATTGCATCAAAAGCGTCTTTTAATCTTCCATATCTTAAAACTTCTTTAGACACTTTTTCTTCTCTATATAATTTCCAGTAATTAAAATTAATAGGTTTATAGACCTTAAAGAAAATATCTACATCAACTTTTACGTTTAGTTCCCTGAATACTTTTTTAAATGAAAGATCTGAGTTTTTTTCAAAATCCCACAATGTGTGATCTAAATCAAAAAATATGTGTTTAATATTCATTTTATAAAAGTATTAATTCTATCCAAATACACAATGAAGTACTTATATTTGTTTTTATTTAAATCTATTTTTTGAAAAATAAATTGCATATTCTTTTTATATGTGGCTGGTATCCTTCTAAAGTTTTACCGACTAATGGCGACTTTATTCAACGCCACGCAGAAGCAGTTTCTTTAAAACATGAAGTTTCGGTACTTCATATTATTTCTGATAAAAATACTCATCAAAATATAAATATTGAATCTAATAAAATAAATAAAGTCGATACTCACATTGCTTATATAAAAGAAACTAATAATTCAATAATAAAATTTTTAAGGTTTTGGAAAGCTTATTTTCTCCTAATGAAAAAAATTAAGCCTTTTGATATTTTGCATTTAAATGAAATTTATCCATTTGGTATTTTTGCTCTACATCAAAAATGGATCAAGAAGAAACCTTATATAATTTCTGAACATTGGACGGGCTACCACTCCCCTTTTAATAAATCAATTAGTACAATTGAAATACTAGTTTCTAAATTCATTGTAAAAAATGCTAATTTTGTTTGTCCTGTTAGTGATAACCTAAAAGAATCGATGTTAAGTATTGGGCTAAAAGGTAATTACTTTAAGATTCCTAATGTTGTTGATACTACTATTTTTAAACCAACAGAAGAGTTGGTAGAAAAATTTACGATTGTACATATTTCTAGTATGCTTGATACGCATAAAAACATAACTGGAATGCTTGATGTTGCTAAAAAATTAGAAGATAGTATTGGTAAATTTACCTGGTATTTTATTGGTGGAGAGGATAAAACCTATAAAGGCAAACTTGAAAAATTAAATTTTACAAAAGCTAACATCGAATTCATTAAACATATTCCTCAAAAAGACCTTATACAGTATCTTCAACAAGCAACAGTTTTTGTACTCTTTAGTAATTATGAAAATTTACCTTGTGTAATTTTAGAATCTTTTTGTTGTGGAACACCAGTAATCTCTACAGATGTAGGTGGTATAAAAGAATATTTTCCAAATAATTTTGGAAAGCTTATAGAAAAAAACAATAAAAAACAATTACTAGAAAGTATATTAGAGTATCAAAATAAAAAAATACCGAAAGAAGAAATGCATGAATATGCTAAAAGTAATTTTAGTAGAATGGCTATTGCAGAAAATTTCTCTAAGCTATATTATAAAACCCTAAAACATAAAAATTGAATTTACTAACAACTTATCTTAAAAGCTTTTTAACAAGATCTGGCAGTTACGTTTTTATGGCAACTGTTTTTGCGCGGATTATTTCATTTTTAGCTTCAATATTGGTTCTTCAATTCATATCTAATAAAGAACTGGGAGTTGTATTATATGCATATAATTTTATTCTATTTATTATTCCTATTTGCGGTTTTGGCTTACATCAAAGTTTAATTAGATATGGAGCTTTATTAAAAACATCAGAAGAAAAAAACAGTTTATTTATTTACGTTTTAAAAAAAGGAATACTAGCTTCTTTCATTTTAATTTTTTTAATAATAGTGGCAAGTTTTTTCTTTTCTTTTGAATTTAAAAATACACAGACCTATTTAATAATTTTATCTTTTATACTACTACCTTCTTTTATTTTTGAAATAGTTAGAGCTCAATTTCGATTAAATCATGATAACAAATCATATGCTTATACTGAATTGATTCACAGTTTACTATTGCTAATTAGTATTTGTTTATTTAGTTTTTTCTTTAAAGAAATTGGTTACACACTTGCACTTTTATTAACTCCTTTGATCACTTCAATTATATTCTTTAAAAAATTGGATATCAATTTTAAAGTAAATATTAAATTAAATATTACTGATTTTACTTTTTGGAAATATGGTTTTTTTGCAAGCCTTTCAAACGTTCTCACTCAACTACTTTTTGTAATTGATATTTTATTAATCGGGTATTTATTAAAAAATTCTGAATTAATTACTGATTATAGATATGTTTCCATAATTCCTTTTAGTTTATTGTTTTTACCTAGAGTATTTATAAATACTGATTTTGTTTCTTTTACAGAAAAAATATACGATAGCGTATATATAAAAAATTACATAAAAAGCTACATGCTATTATTTTTATTAATTAGTTCGCTTTTAATACTAACTTCTTGGTTATTTTCAAATGAAATCCTTTCAATTATAGATTCAAATTTTGATAAATATTCAGATACTTTTTTAATATTAATTTTCGGAATTTCAGGTATCTTTATTTTTAGAGGTTTATTTGGTAATTTATTATCTTCAATAGGCAAAGCACATGTTAATTATTACATTGCCACGATAGGATTGATAATAAACGTAATAAGTAATTATTATTTAATTCCTGAGTACGGAATAAAAGGCGCGGCAATAACTTCAGCTATTTTAATGTGGTTTACTGGAATTTTATCATGTATTCTTTTTATCATTCTTTACAAGAAAGATTTTTCAAACAAATAATAATCTTCTTTTTCTGCTCCAAAACTTTTATAAAAAGCTTCAACACCAGGAATCATAGAGCCTTCAAAATCTAATGTGTAATTTGAATTAGAATATTCTTTTATAATAGAATCTAATAGTAAACTTGGAACTTGTTTTTCTTTTCCAAAAGGAGTCATAACAGAGAACAAATAAATCAACCTCTTTTTATCCTTTAAAAAAAAACATCCGCCAGCATCTTTAACTCCAAGTAAAAATCCATTATTAGTTTTTACAGCTTGATACATCAATTTTTTTAATTTTAAATAATCCTTATCTAATAAAGCAATAAATTTATAATGCTCTTTTGCTATTTTTATTAGATTGTCTATTTCAATATTTTGTATTACGAAATCATTTCTTAATGATTGATTTACTCTATATTTTCTGTCTTTTTTATATTTCTTTCTCAATTCCGAATAATCTTCAGACAAATTAAGGATGTAGTTTTTTCTTTCCGAAAAATGATTAGATACATTAACATTATCTGAATTAAATTGATAAGAAACCTTTAGAAAAGAATTAGGAATTCTATTAATAAAATCTACTTGTAGTTTTGCGGATAATGTAGTTTTTGAAAACACACCCAACTGCTGACAAAAATAAGGCTGAGTACTATATTTTAAAAAATATTTACGCTTCCAAGGAATTGGCATAACTGCTTCATAAGCATCTAAAACTAAAACATCCCAATTATCTGCAACGATATCTAAATACCAAGAAAAAGCATAAATTCTAGACTGAATAGATTCTTCTATACATGCATCATATTTCTTAACATTTAAGTCTTTTCTTTTAATGTAATTTATCATTAAGCAGTAACAATTTTCATCATAGATTCATACAAACGCTTCCATCCTTTCCAACGTAAATAATTACTTAAACTTTCATTATGGAATAAGGCAATAAACAACCCATCTATAGCTTTTACTTCATTTTTTAAATCTCTAATTTTCCCTAAAGATTGTTTTGGAGTTAGCTTCATATAATCATTTAAAGTAGTATCCATTAAAGCAAATGGGAAGACCTTTAATGGAGTCTGAATTTCAAAATCTAAATCGTAAAAATAGAAAGGTGTACACGTACTCGCTCTAAAACCAACATGATTTGCATATCCCATAGAATAATCTTCTGTAATCTCTAAATCGATTAAATTTTGATAAGTTTCTGGCAAGCTTAATCGTAAATAATGTTGTCGAGAACGTTTAATTGGCATATTTGTAATATTCTCTAAACGTTCTTTTTCTTTCTTTAAAAGCGGCACATCTTTTAATGTAAAATAAGAAGGATGCAATCCTACTCTAGCATAATCTACCATTTCTTTTATCAACAATCGATACTTTGACTTTGATGCCGAAACATTAGTATCAAAAGTTGTATAATCGCCTATTAAAAAGAAAAATATAGTTTTTATATCGTACTCGTTTTTTAAATCAATTATTTTTTGAAACGTATTAAACGGATCTTTTTTCAAACTTAAAAGCACTAATAAACGATCCCAGAAATTTCTAACATTAAATTTGAAAAAATCTTTAGTAAAACCTCCTAAAGTCCTAATAATACTTTTATGCTTATAAGCAAAAGCATTATCTACATCAATGGTAGAAACAAATTTAAATTCTCTTTTTTTATACTCAAAATCAGGAAACCTTTCTTTTAAAAAAGCTAGCAATTTATATGCCCAAATATCGATGACGGGTTTTTCTAAAAAGCGATATTTATAAGCGATACTTTGTTCCGAAGTAAAACGCTCATGCATATCTTTTACATGAGGTAAGTATTCTTCATACCTGCTAATTAAATAAAAACTTGCAGCAAAAATATCAAACGGTATGGTAGATTTTGCTCCTGCTGAAAAAAAACAGGGCGTTTCATCCCAATTAAGAATATTTATTTCAATATCATTAACCCCTTGTTCAAATAGTAAATCGTGACTTTTAACAAAAAATTCATTCCCCAATGCTACTCTTGTATAGGAAATTTTAGGACCATTATGTGCCACAAACTCTTCTACTTTTGTAGTAAAATCAACAGGGATCAATAAAGTTCTTGTAAAAATATGTTTAAAAATATACCGAACTCTAGGAGTAATTTTGTGTGTATAAATTAAAATCATAGTTACTATTAGTAGATAAAAAAATGGCTATAAAGTAGCATTGTCTGCGAAGCTAAAATACGCTTTTTCGGTAATTATTAAATGATCTAATAGTTTTATATCTAAGGTTTCTCCTGCAAGTTTTATTTTCTTTGTTAAATCGATATCAGAATTACTAGGTTTCAATTTTCCAGAAGGATGATTATGGCAGATAATAATTCCAACTGCAGCTAGAGCCAACCCTTTTTTATATAACAATCTTACATCAACAATAGTCGCAGTTAAGCCACCTTTACTTATCTGATGTTTCTCAATAATTTTATTAGCATTATTAAGGTATAAAACCCAAAATTCTTCATGTTCTAAATCACCTATTAAAGGTTTCATTAGATTAAAGACATCATTAGAACTATTAATTTTAGTCAACTTAATCACCTCTTCAAACTGATGTCTTTTCCCTAATTCTAAAGCCGTTATAATTGCAATTGCCTTTACCTCTCCAATACCTTTAAATGTTGTTAGTTCATTTTTAGTAAGTTTCGCAAGTTTATTTAAATTATTATTTACAGATTGTAAAATTCTTTTGGCTAAATCAACTGCGCTTTCTTCTCTATTTCCAGAGCCAATTAGAATTGCAATTAACTCAGTATCAGATAAATTTATTTTTCCTTTAGATAATAATTTTTCTCTTGGCCTATCATCTAAAGCCCAAGATTTAATCGAGATATTATTCATAGCAGTTCTTTTTTTATAAATGTACAAAAACCAATTTAATTACTTAAAACAGTTTCTTTTTTTGCAGATACTGATAAAGACTTCTATCTTTGCGTACTATTTCTATATTTTTAATATGAAAATTATAATAGCTGGAGCTGGAGATGTAGGTTTCCACTTAGCTAAACTACTTTCGTACGAGTCCCAAGATACGTACATTATAGATTTTGATGGAGAGAAGCTAAACTACATCAATAATCATTTAGATGTAATTACAAAAAAAGGAGATGCCACTTCAATTAAATTATTGAATGAAATTGGCATAGATTCTGCAGATTTACTATTAGCGGTTACTGATAGTCAAAACACAAATTTTACTATTTCGGTAATTGGTAAAGCACTTGGCGCAAAAAAAACAATTGCACGAATTAAAAATCAAGAATTTTTAAAAAACGATCATATTAATTTTGAAGAATATGGTGTAGATTTTATGATTTCCCCAGAAGAATTAGCTGCTGATGAAATAAAAATGTTACTTAATCAATCTTCATTTAATGATACAGTTGCTTTTGAAAATGGTCTTTTTAATGTGATGGGAACATCACTTACTTACAAATCACCCTTAGTTGATTTAACAGTTAAAGAAGCCAAAGAAAAATTTTCGACGGTAGATTTTATTACCATTGCAATAAAAAGAGAAGGAATTGCTCAAACTATTATTCCACGTGGAGACTCAGTTTATAAAGTAAAAGATCAGGTTTATTTTTCAGTTCCAAAACATAGTATCGATAAATTATACCCAATCGTAGGTCAAGAACACATTAAAATTAAAAATGTAATGATTCTTGGTGGAAGTAGTATCGGTACTAAAACTACAAGAAACCTTTGTAAAGAAAATTACAAAGTAAAATTAATTGAAAAAAATAAAGAAAAAGCAAATACACTTGCAGAAGAACTCAATCATGCATTAATAATACAAGGTGACGGACGTGATATTGAACTTTTAGAAGAAGAGAATATTAGAGAAATGGATGCTTTTATTGCAGTGACTGGAGATTCTGAAACTAATATTATGTCTTGTTTAGTTGCAAAATCTAAAGGTGTAAAAAAGACCGTTGCTTTGGTTGAAAATATGGATTATATCAATATTTCTCAAACTATAGGAATTGACACACTTATCAATAAAAAATTAATTGCTGCAAGTAATATTTTTAAACATATTAGAAAAGGAGAAATTCTTGCATTAGCAAATCTACACAATATTGATGCTGAAGTTTTTGAATTTGAAGTTCAGCCAGGCGCAAAAGTTACCGAAAAACCTATTAGAGAACTTCGTTTTCCTAGAGAAGCTGTTTTTGGAGGAATTATAAGAGATGGACAAGCACATATGTCTTTTGGTGATTTTCAAATACAAAGTGGCGATAAAGCCATTGTTTTTTGCTTACCAGAAGCAATATCAATAGTAGAAGAATTATTTAACTAAGATGAACAATCTTAACCTAAAGATTATTTATAGATTTCTTGGCTTAACTGCAGTATTGAATGGTATTTTTATGTTCATTGCTGTTCCATTTAGCTTGTTTAATGATGAAGAAGCTGTTTGGGGAATTTTAAACGCAGGAATCATTACTATTTTTATTGGACTTCTCCTCTATTTTTTTAACAAACCAACAAATACAAACATTCAGAAAAAAGAAGGATACTTAATTGTAACACTTGGGTGGCTTACACTTTCTTTCACAGGAATGTTACCATATTTACTTTCTGGTTCAATACCGAATTTTACGAATGCTTTTTTTGAAACAATCTCTGGATATTCAACAACTGGATCATCAATTTTAACAGATATTGAAGCCATGCCAAAAGGAATTTTATTTTGGCGTAGCGCAACTCATTGGATAGGTGGTATGGGAATTATTGTATTAACCATTGCTATCTTACCTTTATTGGGTATTGGAGGAATGCAATTATTTATGGCCGAAGCACCTGGTCCCTCAGCAGACAAATTACATCCTAGAATTACAGACACTGCTAAAAGACTATGGTTAATTTATGTGACATTAACGTTTGCAGAATTTTTCTTACTTAAACTTGCTGGTATGACTTGGTTTGATGCTATAAATCATGCAATGGCAACAGTTAGTACCGGTGGATTTTCAACCAAAAACTCAAGTTTAGCATTTTATAACGGACTTCCTTTTGTACAATATATTGTCATCTTTTTTATGCTGGTAGCAGGGACAAACTTTGTACTTACCTACTTTGCTTTAAAAGGAAAAGTAAAAAAGATGATAGAAAGCGAAGAATTTAGATATTACCTATTTGGTATACTTGGTATCAGTGCGATTATTGCTGTAATTATATTCTTTTTTCAAGATCCAAATTTACAATCAACTATTGGGCATCCGATGGTTTTTGGTAAAACAGAAAGCGCCATACGTCATGCATTATTTCAAGTTACATCGATAATAACTACTACTGGTTTTGTAAGTGCTGACTTTACAATGTGGAGTTTCTTTGCAACAGGAATTTTCTTTGCATTGTTTTTTGTTGGAGGATCTGCAGGTTCTACGAGTGGAGGAATTAAAATTGTTCGACATATTGTAATGTTAAAAAACAGTTTTCTAGAGTTTAAAAAAGCATTACATCCCAATGCAATTATACCTGTTAGATATGATACTAAAGCTGTAGGGCAGAATATTGTTTTTAACATATTATCCTTCTTTATTATTTACATGCTCATATTTATAATCTCGTCTGTAATACTAACGTTTTTAGGATTAGACTTTATGTCTGCCTTGGGTGCAGCAGCATCTTCTTTAGGAAATATTGGACCTGCAATTGGCTCGGTAAGTCCTGTAGATAATTTCAATCATTTAACATCTGGAGCAAAATGGTTTTGTTCTTTTTTAATGTTAATTGGTCGTTTAGAATTATTTACCGTTTTAATACTTTTTACACCTTTTTTCTGGAGAAAAAACTAACTATAATCTCTTGAATTTTAATTAATTATATTTTCACTATATTTATAGTAAAAGAAAAAGCTATTTACTATGAAAAAGAATCACATTTTGCTGATAGTGGCAATCCTATGCCATTATTTTACACAATCACAAACAAGAGGAAGTATTGCATTCACAGCCATCAATGTAGATGGAGATGATGATTTTGCAATTGTTACACTTGCAGATATTGCCCCCAACACTACAATTTATTTTACAGATTACGAATGGGACGAAGCTGCCCTACCAAATCCTAAATTTACAGAAACTGGTTCTGATGGATTTTTAAGTTGGAATTCTGGAACATCAATAATTAAAGCTGGTGCTATTATCACTTTTAATGATATTGATAATAGTAGTAATACACATTATGGATCTTCAATTGGAACATTAACGAGCCTTGAAAACATTAATTTGCTAGCATCAGGTGAAACGCTGTTTGCTTATATTGGAACTGATAAAGACAACCCTACATTATTCTTAACAGGAATTAAAAATGGAGCAGTTACAACTGACTTAACTGGTACAGGTTTAGGAGGAACTGACTTAGCAATTGGTAACGATTTTTTAGAGTTTAATCCAGTAACAAGTCCAGACGGAGGCTTTTTTAGCGGATCTAGATCAAATCAAGTAAATCCATATTCAAATTATTTATCAATACTAGTTGATAAAAATAATTGGACACATAATACAGGTTTAGGTGAAGATACATTACCTATTTCCAGAGAAGCATTTACCACATCTGCAACTACTTGGGATGGATCAACTAGTTCGGTTTGGAATTTAGCAGATAATTGGAGTAATGGAATTCCAACTTCTTCATCTTTAGTTACTATTCCTGATGTAACAACTTCACCAATAATTAATTCAGGCACAACTGCAAACGCAGGAAATTTAACTATTGAATCTGGTGAATTACTTACCATTAACACTACTAATTCTTTATCTATAAATGGTAAATTAGCTATTATAGGAAATCTATCAATAAAAAGTGGTGGGTCTTTAATTATTCATGGTACTTCTACTGGAGAAGTTACTTATAATGTGAGTGTAAATGACACAAATTGGCATTTAGTTTCTTCACCAGTTACAGGAGAACAATATGATGATTCTTGGGTTTCTACAAATTCAATTAATACTACAGGCACTAATAATAACAATGCAATAGGTATTTATGATAATACAACAGACGCAAATGGCAACTGGAATTATTTTCAAACTGGTGGAATTGCTACAACCTTTAATCAAGGGCAAGGATATTCTTTAAAGAGAACAGGAATTGGAGAGTATAGTTTTACTGGGACTATACCTACCACTAATATCAAAAAAGTAATCACAACAGCACAAGAAGGATTATCAGGAGAAAATAAGTGGAATTTAGTTGGAAATCCTTTTCCAGCCTATTTAAATATTGAAACTTTCTTATCTGAAAACGCAACACCATTAAATAATTCACACGAAGCCGTATATGTTTGGGACGGAATGAAGTACCAAGCTCTTACATCTGGTTATATCCATACAGGGCAAGGTTTTTTTGTAAACTCAAATGCTGTATCTACCAATGTAGCATTTAATAAAACTCAACTTAGTCATCAAACTGGTATTACTTTTTACAGAAATAACACAGAAAAAATTATTTTATCGATGACAGATGGTAGCAAAATATGTACCACAGAAATTAAGTATGACAAAAACACAACAACAGGTTTAGATCCAAGGTTTGACATTGGTACTTTCACGGGAGAAAAAACGATCTTTAATTTGTATACACGTTTGGTTGATAACAGTAATGACATCAATTTTATGCAACAAACATTACCTAAAAACTATGAGAACCAAATTATTCCAATTGGAATTAATGCTGATAAAGGAAAACAACTTACTTTTTCTGCAAATATTGCTAACGTACCAAACAGTATCAATGTTTATTTAGAAGATAAAGTTGAAAATATATTTACTAATTTAAATAATGTAAACACTACGTATCAAACAAATATTTCTGAAAAGATAAATGGTATTGGTCGCTTTTATTTACATACAACTTCACAGATTTTAGACATAAGTAATTATGATGAAAGAAATGTAAATATCTTCATCAGTAAAACCAAGAACATCACAATTGCTGGTTTAAAAAGAGGCAATGCGACTATTAAGTTATATAACCTTTTAGGTAAATTAGTATTCCAGAGTGACTTTAAAGCTAACGATATAAATAACTTTAAATTACCTGGCTTAAAAACTGCAATTTATCTAGCATATTTAATTACTGAGAATGGAAAATTAACCACAAAAGTTATTATTAAAAATTAATACATCCAGTAATTATGAATAAGCAAAAGAATGTTAAAAACATCTCTCGAAAAGATGCTATAAAAAATATAGGTAATTTCAGTAAATACGCAGCACTAAATGCATTAGGAACATATATGGTTTTAAATCCACAAAAAGCACAAGCAGTTTCACCAGAAGCTCCAGGTACAGGATTTTAAATATCAAACATTATTTATATATAAAAAAGCCTCGTTTATTCGAGGCTTTTTTACATTTTTATAGTAGTTTTATATTTTAATGAGTACAAACAATATATTACATAAGACAGTAGAAGATAAAACACTTGTTTGGTTAGAAAAACACAACAAATATGTAGTTTTAGAAAATACAACAGCAGATATTTTAAAAAGACTTTCTAAAGGTATTTCTGTAATAGAAATAGCAAAAGTATTAGCAAAAAAAATAAGAGTACCTATTGATAAAACAATAGACTTTATTATTGAGTTAGAAGAGAATTTTTTAAAGGACCCAAAAACTGAAGTTGTAAATGATCATAGAGACATTAAACTTCCTAAAGAGTTTAAACACAACAAATACTACCAAGTAAATAACAAAATTTTCAATGTTGAATATGAGTCGGATTTCGAATTGTATTTAATCCACCCTAAATTTGCACACTTAGAAGTTTCCATTCAAAATTCTGATAATCTTTATCAGTTATACACCGAAGAACATTATACTTTTTTGTTAAAAAATAATACTTATATAAATTCTTGGCATCGTAAAGATATTCATTTTTTTCAAGGGAAATTTTCTATGGAATTGGTGCAATTAATGCACAATAAATCAGAAAAAGAATGGCTAGGTGTTTTTCATGCATCTGCAATAAGTAACGGAAAAGAATCTATGCTTTTTTTAGGGGATTCTGGCAATGGAAAAAGTACTTCTTTGGCATTATTACAAGCAAACGGATATACTTGTTTAGCAGACGATTTTGTACCTATTGATGCAAAAAAACAGTATGTATATAGTTTTCCTTCTGCTATTTCAATAAAAAGAAATAGCTTAGAAACATTACTTCCATTTTACCCAGAACTTGAAACTACTGCAGAATATAATTTTAAGAGACTTAATAAAATTGTACGATATTTAATTCCAAATAATAAAGACAATACAAGTCATTTACCTTGCAAAGCACTTGTTTTTATTAAATATGAAAAAGGTAGTGATTTAATCGTTGATAAAATATCTAATATTGACGGTTTTCAACAGTTAGTACCAGATTCTTGGTTATCGCCGATTAAGGAAAATGCAGTGATATTTTTAGAATGGTTTACAAAACTACCTTGCTATCAAATTACCTATTCAGACAATGCAAAAATGATTGAAACAGTTTCTAAAATATTTAATAATGAATTATAAAGAAGCGTTATTTTTTGTTGGAAAATGTTTAACCGTAACACATGAAGAGCATAATAGAATTCTTATTGAAAAAGATTTAAAAGCTGAAAAAGTTGATTGGGATAATGTTGTAAAACTAAGTACAGAACATTATGTTTTCCCTGCATTATATTGTAATTTAAAACGTGCTGATTTCCTACATTATTTACCAAATGATTTGGTTGATTACATGAAACATATTACAGATTTAAACAGAGAAAGAAATCAACAAATAATTAAGCAAGCTAAAGAAATAAACCAATTATTATTAAAAAATAATATCTCACCAATATTCTTAAAAGGAACAGGGAATTTACTTGAAGGATTATATGAAGATATTGCAGAAAGAATGATTGGTGATATTGATCTAGTTTTCAAAAAAGAAGAAGCAAGTAAAGCTTATAAAATATTAAAACAAAACAATTACAAAAAGATTGAATCCACATCTATTATGCCTCCAAATCACAGGCATTATCCAAGATTAGTTAATGAAGATTATATTGCTGCAGTAGAAATACATAAAGAAATATTACGAGACAATTATGCGAAAATTTTTAATTATAAATCTATAGAGTTTAATTTAAAACATAAAAATGAGTTCTGTTTGCTTGGCCTAAAACATCAATTAATGTTAACAATTTTGAGTAAACAAATAAATGATTATGGATACTTATTAAAGCAAGTATTTATGAGAAATTTTTATGATGCTTTTCTATTCTCAAAAAAAATAGATACAATAAACTCAATTAGGGAATTTTCGTTTTTCTTTTCAAAAGCAAATTCATTTTTAGCACTTTCTTCATCAGTTTTAAACCACCCAAATTCAATTAAGTTTGAAAAAAATCAAGTAACTAAAAATTACACATTAAAAAGTTTAAGTAATTTAAATAAAAAGAAAAGACTAATAAAATTATCTATTTTCTTAAGAATAAGAATCCCAATATTATTCAAAGGTCTTTATAACAAGAAGTATAGAAAATTTATTTTATCAAGAATAAAAAAATTAAATTAAATTCTTAACTTCATCAAAGTTTAAACCTCCATAATTACCAGAACTCATTAAAATAACTGCAGATTTATCTAAATTTTGACAAAATAAAAACTCTTTAAATTCTTGTGGATTTGTATAAATAATTAAATCCCCTCTCTCAAAGGAATTTGCAATTTGTTTCTCTGTTACTTCTTCTAATTGCTTAATTTTTACTGCTTGAGGAGAATAAAAAACGATTGCCTTATCTGCTTTATCTAAAGCTCCTTTATATTCAGCTAAAAATTCTGCATTCAAACTAGAATAGGTATGTAATTCTAAACAAGCTAAAACTGTTCTTTCAGAATATTGTGCTTTTACAGCTTTTGTTGTTGCAGCTACTTTAGAAGGCGAATGTGCAAAATCTTTAAAAATAACCGTCGATTTATTTTCTGCAATCTTTTCTAAACGTTTACTAGCTCCTTTAAAAGTTGCAATCGCTTCATAGAAATCGTCTTCATCAACTTGCATATGTTGGCAAATCCATTTTGCACCAGCAAGATTTTGAAGATTATGTTTTCCGAAAATTTCTAATGGTAAATTTCCTTCAGCAGTTTTTAAATAGGTTATTCCGTTTTCTATAAAATGTTCTGGGGTTTGATATTGATACTTTTTTATGTGATTATCCGAATTTTCCACAACATCTTTTACATGCTCATCTTCAATATTATATACCATACTCCCTCCATTAATCATGGAATCAGTAAAAATTGAAAATTGCTTTTTATAGTTTTCAAAAGTTGGAAATACATTAATATGATCCCAAGCAATTCCGCTTAACAAAGCAATATTGGGTTTGTATAAATGAAATTTCGGACGCATATCAATTGGTGAACTTAAATATTCATCACCTTCTAAAACAATAAAATCATTTTCTTTGGTTAAATGCACCATCGTTTCAAAACCTTCTAACTGCGCGCCAACCATATAATCTACTTTTTTATCATGATAATTTAATACATGTAAAATCATAGAAGTAATGGTTGTTTTTCCATGAGAACCACCAATAACAACACGTGTTTTATCTTTAGATTGCTCAAATAAAAACTCTGGATACGAATAAATTTTTAGTCCTAATTCTTGTGCTTTTAACAATTCTGGATTGTCTATTTTAGCATGCATTCCAAGAATAATAACATCTAATTTTGATGAGATTTTTTCTGGAAACCAGCCAAATTCTTCTGGTAACAAACCATATTTTACTAATCTAGATTTTGAAGGGTCGTGAATTGTGTCATCACTTCCAGAAACTTGATATCCTTTTTGGTGTAAAGCAATTGCTAAATTGTGCATAGCACTACCTCCTATAGCAATAAAATGTATATTCATATAATAAGAATTATGAAAAGTAAAAATACAAAAGCTTTCTAAAAAAAAAGATCAAAAAATCCTCTAAAATTAATTTAGAGGATTTTCATTTTTAATCACTAAAAATGAGAAAATTAAAAACCCGAACCCGGTGCTTCTGGACTTGCAGCTTGAGCTTTTTGAGGATTTAAAATCATATAAGTTCCAAGTGCAGTTAAAGCTGCATACTTACCGTAAGTACCAATCTTCTTAAGAGCTTCATTACGTGTAATATCTTCTGTGTTTTTTATATTTTTTTTCATGATGTCTTTCTTTAAAAAATTAGGAATTATTGTTTAATAATTTTTTTGTTCAACTTGCCTTTTTCTGTATCTAATTGAACAACATAAACTCCGTTGGCTAACTTTGCCAAAGAAATATTTTTAACTCCATTAGTTCTAAAAGAACTACTCATCATCTGTTTTCCATGAATGGAAAACAATTTTAAACTAGTTTTCCCCAGTGGTAAGCCAACAATTCTTAAATTATTTTTGCTAGATCTGTAGATATTAATATTGTTTAATAAAATAGAGTCATCAATATTTAATCTACTTTCTGAAGTAGTATAAAGATAAAATCTACCAATGCCTTTTAGCGAATTACTTACTATAATTTTATAACTAGAATTTACTTTATCTAAACGAGTTATTGTATTCGTTAATCTATCTTCTAAAAAAACTTTAATATCTGTAGGTAAGTTTAATGCTTCTGTAGTAAAAGTTATTTCTTTTCCAGTTTCAGCATTTACTCCAATAGGAATAATCATGTTTTCATAATTGTCTTTTGGTAAAGATTGTCTCATAAAATCAACTCCTTCGCTATTATTTACTAAATGCGAATACACACTAAAACTTGTTGAAGTTCCAGTAAATGTTCCTGCATCAAAACCTTTATCTAAACTTGTTGTAGCATTATTTTCATATCTAATTTCTGTAGATTTAGAAAGACTACCATCATTAATAAATAGCTTTATTGATGGAATACTTGTTCTATAAAAAGTAATTCCTGTTTGATGACTTTGTAAGCTCTCTGCAATGGTAAAATTATTAGCATTAGAATTATCTGCATTTACAAAAAACCCTTGTCCTGGACGTATATAATCTGTGCCTGCTAATGCTTTATAACCACCAGCACCTGCATTTTCTGTATTATCCCAAACATACACAAACTCATGTGTATCTGTTAAATTTGCAGCATTTGCAGTTATTAATTCACTTGCTCTTATATATGATGGAAACATATTCCCTAATAAATTCCATCTATTTTCACTTCCTCCACCTTCATCAGAAATAGTTATGTTTTTAGATAAACCAGAATCTTGAATTGGGCCTGTAAAATTAACATTTCCTGCTCCTGTTCTTTTTAAAGAATACCCTATTCCTGGAAGAAAATTTTCCGCTGCTGCACCTGTTTGATAATAAGACCAATCTCCATCTGCATCAGTAGTATTATCATAAGCACCAACGCCTCTGTTATCTCCTTGTCCAGAAGCAATAGAATTATTTGCTACCCAAGTATCATCATAGTGTTCAACTTCAACTGGAGAAGATATTAAATGCCATTTGTCATCAGGAATATTAATCGTATATGTTAAATCTCCTGAAGATAAACCGTACACAATTAACGAACCTCCATTTTCTACGGTTAATAATCCTGCGCCATCTACAGTTATATCGTTTGTTACTGCACCAGTAGTAGCACTAATAATTGGATCGTTAGTTACATTTGGTATTGTTACGTTATGATGATCTAGAGGAACAATACCAATATCCCAATTTGTTGCTGTACTCCAATCTGTATTTGTTGTTCCTGTCCATTCATTAGCTACAGTTACTCTTCCTCCATCTGTAAAAGTCCAATTATCAGAAGCAATCATATTTGCTCTTGCATTTACGGCTGCATTTGACTGATATTTTGAATTTCCTCCATGAAAAGTTACATTACTTTGTAAACTTAATGCGTCCCAACCTACTAAAAGAGCATCGTAATTTGTTGTTGATAATGTTACATTGGTAAACATATTACTCATATCTGTAACTGCGGCAACATTCCAACCACTTAAATCTTGATCAAAAGAAGTTGCTGAGAAAAACATTATACTCATATCAGTAACTTTTACCACATTCCAACCACTTATATCTTGATTGAAAGCAGTAGCTCTAAACATACTATACATATTAGTAACTTTTTCAACATTCCAACTACTAATATTTTGATTAAATGCAGATGCCCCATCAAACATATTGCTCATATTAGTAACTTTAGAAACAACCCAACTACCAATATTTTGATTAAAGGAAGACGCATTGTAAAACATAAAATTCATACCACTAACATTAGAGACATTCCAATTACTAATGTCCTTATTAAAGGAAGAAGCACCTTGAAAAAGAGCAAACATACTTGTAATAGAACTAACATTCCACGAATTCCAATTTGTTGCAGATCCTGTACCTAAATTAGAACAATTATAAAAAGTTCTCATCATTAATGTTACTCCTGATAAATCTGGAACATCTGTTGCATTATTAACTAAATTAGTACAACCGTAAAAAGCATTTAACATACTTGTCCACGCTATAGAAGAACCCCATTCTTCTACAGAACGTATTTTTAATTTATCGCCAGTATTATTAAAAAATATTCTAGGAAAAGTTCCTGAAATTGTAACGGTGTAATCTCCAGCATTTACATAGGTATGCATTGCATTACCAGTTTGTGCTGCATCAGAATCTCCATCGCCCCAATTTACTGTATAATTGTAGCCACTACCAGTTGTTGGAATTGTAATAGATTCGTTCGGTGCTGTTGTGCGCCAAACTGTTCTAAAGTTTTGTGCTGTTATATTGGTTATAAGCAACATAGAAATCACAAACAGTACTTTTTTGTATATGTTTTTTTTCATGTTTTAACTATTTTTTTGATTAGTTATCACAAATCTAGATGCTATTATTAAAATGGAACATAGCAACATTCGTATGTTTTTGTTTTTTTGTAGATTGTATCTTTGAAAAATCATTTTATTATCTTGTATAAAAATTTAACATGAAAAAACTAACTACTCTCATTTTCATTTCATTTGCATTTGTTGTTTCTTCTCAAGAAAGTATCCACAAAAAAGATTCTACAGAAATTGAAGAATTCATTAAAAAATCTGTTGATTATAGAAGGAAATTTAAACTAGATTCTAGTATTATTTTTTCTACTAGAGCTATTGAATTAGCTAGAGAAAAAAAACAAACTGAATTATTAGGGAGGGCTTTAATGCGTGAAGGAATTACCTATTATGAAAAAACGAACTACGATACTGCTCTAGAAAAATATAATGAAGCAATTGTTTGTTTTGAAAAAGTAAAAGACACTTCTAGTATCGCTTCTACATATGCTAACTTAGGCTCATTACATTCGCAACAAAATAAGCTAAAAGAAGCAATGACTTATTTTTTTAAGGCCATTGATTTATATAAAAAATTAGACTCACCAAAAAGAGAAATTATTTCACTTTTTAATATCTCCTTAATTTCTTTTAGACAGAAGTTATATGATCAAAGTGCAGAATATTGTTATGAAATTCAAAAAATTATTAAAGAAAATAATTTTGGAACTTACTTGAATACCAATATAGAAAATCAGCTAGGAAATATTTTTTATACTGATGGTAATTTAGAAAAAGCTACCTATCATTTTGAAAGAACATTACAGTTTTCTAAAGAGAAAAAAGATATTAGACGTCAAGTACTTTCTTTAGTTAATTTAGGTGCAATTTACTTAGATACAAACCAGTTAAATAAAGCTGAAAAATCATATAAAGAAGCTTTAGATATTATGAATTCTATTGAAGCTACCTTAGCAGAAAAAGCTGTGGTTTATATTGGTTTGGGTGATACCTATTACAAAAAGAAACAATATAACAAAGCCATTTCATTTACCAATAAAGGTTTAGAACAAGCAAAAAGTCAAAAACAAACTGAGTTTGAAAGAGATGCCAATAAAGTGTTAGCAAAAATATATGCAGCAACAAAGAGCTATAAAAATGCATATAATCACGTTTCTGATTTCAAAATATTAGCAGATAGTTTATCCAATAATTCTACAACAGCACTTGTAAAAGACATTGAAACTAAATATCAAACACAACAAAAAGAAAATAAAATATTAAAACTAGAAAATGAAAGTCAACTACAAGAAATTAAACTTCAAAAATCAAGTTTTAATACTAAACTTAGTTTTGCTGGTTTACTTTTGGTTTTAATTTCTGGATTATTTTGGATACATAGAAGAAAGAAGCAACAACAATTAGATTTATTACAAACTTCTATAAAAAGTACCGAAGAAGAAAAAAGAAGAATTGGTAGAGAATTACATGATGGTATTGCAAGTAATTTAATAAAATTATCACATAAAACAGAGGTTAATAACGTAGCTTTATCTCATGAATTACTAGATTCTTATAATGAGATTAGAGGTTTGTCACATCAGCTAAATAATACTTCTATAGAAGGAGAACTTTTTATAAATAGGTTATTAGATGTTTTTCCAGAAGATACAGATAGTCAAAAATTTGATCAACAAGTATCTCCTATAAGTCTAAGTTTAATAGAGCCTTACAGTACACATTCGTTTAGAATAATTCAAGAACTTATTGCTAATAATATAAAATATGCAGATGCTAACCACACAAATGTTAGTATAAAATTAGATAACAACTTGCTATCTATAGTTTACAAAGATGATGGTAAAGGGGTTAAAAAAATAAAAAAAGGTAATGGTTTAAAGAATATTGAAGATAGAATTACATTAATGAATGGAAGTTTTAATATTGAAACTGAAGAAAATGATGGTTTTAAAATAATAATAAGCATCCCTTATAATTCTTAAAACGTATGAATATTTTAATTATAGATGACCATGCTATTATAGAAGAAGGTTTAAAACAACGAATTCTAAAAGTTTTACCCGATGCTAAATTTTATTTTACTGACAATATTAGAAACTCAATTTCTATTGTAAACTCTATAGAAATACAATTAATTTTTTGCGATTTAGAATTCAATAATAGTGATATTACTGATGGTTTTGATATTTGCGAAAGAATTTTAAAAATGAAACCAAAAATGAAATTAATTGCTCACACAAATTATAATTCTTATAGAGTTATGAAAAAAGTGCAAAATAGTGGTTTCATGAGTTTTCTATATAAAGGAAGTAATTTTCAAGATTTTTTTGACACTATACACAATGTAATAAACATAGGCAAATACGAATCTGCTTCTATCAAAAATTTACTTAAAAAAAGGAATTCAGTGTTACTTAATCTTTTTAATGATTCTTTATATGGAATTTCAAACTTAAGTAAACGTGAATTAGAATTAACAATTTTATTAAAAGATACTACAGACAGAAAGGAACTTGCTAAAATAATGGGTAATACACCTTCAACAATAGATTCTTATTTACAACACATCATTACAAAACTTAACCTAAAAAACAGGAATGACGTAGCTCTTTTTAGTTTAGAATTTCAAAATGAATTATTAAAGTATCAGAATTAAACTAGCTTTTTATAGGTTTCTTTTTTTTACTCATTTTTGCTAGTGGATTAAAATCCAATGCCAATTGCAACCATTCATGTAAATTAGTATCTAAATCAATCGCTTCATCTGATAGAAAAACAAAACCTTTCATTGGTCTTCCAGTAAAATTCATTTCATTACACCCATTTTTCAATAAAGATTCTTGATAAATATCAGGATTAATTCGTGCCATTATTTCATCACGATTAACACCCACACACATTTTATCATCAACCATAAAACAAACACCTCCAAACATTTTCTTTTCAAAATAGTTGATGTTTTTCTCTTTAAAATATTGTGCTATTCTATCGGCTAAAAATTGATTATAAGGCATTTTATTTTTCTTCTAAAACAACTCTACTTGGTGTATCTTTACCAGTAATGATACTTTCTGTTCCTTTTGCAACAGCTTTAATCGTTTCAGAAATTACTGTCATATTTAACGTTTCCGCTTCATCTGTTACTTTATGATAATCTTTATCTATATCAATTGCAGTTGTAGAAAAAGTATGTGAAGGAATTCCTAAACGTGCTAAAGAAGCATTATCTGATCTAAAAAATAAATTGAAATTTGTATACGGATCTGGATATAATTTATATCCCGAACCTTCTAAATTCTTTTGTACAATGGTACCAAAATCCGATCGTTCAAAACCAGTTAACCAGGCAGTATTAGGTCCAAAACTTGGAGATTTACCAATCATTTCTAAATTGATTCCTGCTACAAATTTAGAAGCATCTATTCCTTTTCCGAAATACTTAGAACCAATTAAACCCATTTCTTCAGCAGTAAAAGCAACAAACAATATTGTTCTTTCATTATTTCCTTTATTTTTAAAATATTCTGCTAAGGTTAAAACTCCTGTAACTCCAGAAGCATCATCATTAGCACCATTAAAAATAAGATCTCCTTCTCCATCTTTTTTCATCCCTAAATGGTCATAATGAGCAGAGATAACAACAAATTCATCCTTCTTACTTTTCCCTTCTAAAACACCAATTACATTAAACATTTTCAGTTCTTTTGTAACAAAATTTTGTCTATAAGAAGATAATGTATCATAGGTTTTTAAACCAATTCTTTTAAACTCATTCTCTATATACTGTGCCGCTTTTTCTATACCTTCTGTTCCTGCTCTTCTACCCTGCATTTCATCTGAAGCCAAAGTATATAGGTGTTTTTTTACAGTTACAGAATCAATAACAAATACTTTTTTAGAATTTGATTTTTGTACAACTTTATTTTTTTCTTTACATGAAATAATTAAAATTGTTATCATTAATAAGAATGTAATTTTCTTCATTTTAAAATCGATTTTATTCGATAAATATAGCCAATTTTATTTCGTAGTTTTGTCAAAAAAATATTCAAAATGAATTTATCTGTAATTCCAAATATAAAACACACCGATGCTAATAACTTTTTTTTATTAGCGGGTCCTTGTGCAATAGAAAGTGAAGACATGGCTTTACGGATTGCAGAAAAAGTAGTTTCAATTACAGATAAATTAGAGATTCCTTATGTATTTAAAGGAAGTTTTAAAAAAGCAAACAGGAGTAGAATTGATAGTTTTACAGGTATTGGTGATGAAAAAGCTTTAAAGATTTTACGTAAAGTATCGGAAACTTTTAAAGTTCCAACAGTTACAGATATTCATGAAGTTTCTGATGCAGAAAAAGCTGCTGAATATGTAGATATTTTACAAATTCCTGCTTTTTTGGTACGTCAAACCGATTTGGTTGTTGCTGCTGCAAAAACTGGAAAAGTTGTGAATCTTAAAAAAGGACAATTTATGAGTCCTGCTGCAATGAAACACGCTGTTCAAAAAGTAAAAGATTCTGGTAGTGAAAAAGTTTGGATTACCGACAGAGGAACCATGTTTGGGTATCAAGATATGATTGTTGACTTTAGAGGAATTCCAGAAATGAGAGCCTTCGCTCCTACTGTTTTAGATGTAACTCATTCTTTGCAACAACCCAACCAAACTATTGGTGTTACTGGTGGAAGACCCGATATGATTGAGACTATTGCTCGTGCCGGTGTTGTAAATAATGTTGATGGATTGTTTATAGAAACTCATTTTGATCCTGCAAATGCTAAATCTGACGGAGCAAATATGTTACATTTAGACAACTTAGAAAACTTACTTTCTAATTTAGTTTCCATTAGAAAAACGATCAATAATTTATAGGCACAATTTTTGTTTGATTTAGTTGTTTAAATAAAACTATGAAACAACTTTTCTTTTTTCTTTTATTAGTTTTCTCTTACTCTTCAGGTGCGCAAAATTTTGCTAAGGTTGAAAATTCAGTTAATAATTATCCTCGATTTTCATCAGCAAAAAACTTAGCAAATCAAATTCAAAAAGATTTTAATTCTGATGAAAACAAAGCGTATGCGGCTTTTTATTGGTTAGCAAAAAACATTCGTTATAATCTAAAAGAGTTTTACAATCCGAAACCGAGAAGCTTTAATTTTAGTTATTCAAGTGAAGAAGAAAAAGAACAAAAGCTACAAAACCTAAAAGATGAACTTGTTAGTAAAGCCTTTAGGAATAAAACTGGTGTTTGTGAAGAATATGCACAAGCTTTTAAAAAAGTTGGAGATTTATTAGGGCTAGAAACTGAAGTAATTACTGGAAATGTTCGGATTTCTGGTGAAGAAATTGGTGTAATTCCTCAAAACTCCAATCACGCTTGGAACGCTGTGAAATTAAATAATAAATGGATTATTTTAGATGCGACTTGGGCAGCAGGTTATGAAAATAATGGAAAGTGGATTCGTGATTTTAATTCCTATTTTTGGAATATTCCTGCTGATAATATCTTTAAAACACATTTGCCTGAAGATTCTCTTTGGATTTTACGTTTCGGCAGAATATCTAAAGAAGAATTCTATAATCAACCGATTTATAATCAAAAATTTTTGAATTATGATTTAACACTTGTTTCACCTTTAAAAGGAATAATCGACATCAGTAAAAATGATACAATTCAATTAAAAATAAAAAACCTACATAATAAAAAAGTGATTTATCTTTATGAAGGGCAACAATATGCTAAAAAACCTAGTATAACTTTAAAAGGTGATATTTCAATTTTAACTTTTAAAAACCCACAAAGAAATAGTTTATTGTATGTTTTTATCGAAAATGAATTGGCATTAGAATATAAGGTTATTATTAATTAATTATTTACCAAAAAAACCTTTAGTTGTTTGATTAAAAGCTTCTTCTAACACAGAGGACAAAACTTGCGCATCAATTTCTTCTAAATTTTTATAACGTAAAGACTTTACAACTTTCCTATTCTCAGTAATCACATGTTCATCATATAAATCAAAAGCTTTATTTGAATAGAATGCAACATCTACATAACCTTTCTTTTTAGACGGATTTAAATAGCACAAGGGTTTGTCATTCAAATAATAAAAAGGAATTTTCCATTTAAATTTTAAATCAACTTCTTTAAATTGAGTTTCAATCAGAATTTGAAGATGTAGTAACATTGATTTAAATGGTTCTGGCTGATTTAGAATAAAGTCTTCTGCAGGGTTCATTTTTTGTATATTAGCAGTTGAAAAAAGATGATGGGTAAAGCTAAGAATTTATTAGAAAACAATAATGTAAACTTTTCTTTAAGAGGAATTACAAGTATTTTAATTGGAATTTATATTCTTTTAGCAGCCTATGCTATTAAATATTTTGGCGATGGTTTTTTAAATGATGAAAACCCTGTTGCCTTTATGTCTATTGAAATACTTGAAATTTTAGGAGTTGTTCTTCTTATTTTTGTTTTTATTTTTTCAACCTTAGCACTCTTTTTTTCAGGTAGAAGAAATGCCAGAAAGGAAGGATATTTTTTATGGAATAAAAAAACTAAAGTTCAAAGAAATACGTATTTACTTCTTTCTTTTATTTTCATTATTGTTTTTTCATTTATAAATAACATTTCAGATTCTAATTTTATTACTCCTTTTTTCTTAATTTTTTATGCCGTTTTTACAACTGTATTAAATACCTCTAAAAATAAAAACATCTATCTAATTGCTTTACTATGTTTACTTTTAGCTATTATTGTTTTTCTCATTCCAACCTACTGGTATTCTTCTCTTTTAATCCTTGGCGTTGCTCATATTGTTAACGGAATAATATCACGCACTTAAAAATTTAATGGAATTTCTCTTTGTCATAATATTTATATTCACTTACTTTGTATTTCAAAGTACTTTAAAATGAATAAAGAAAATTACTTAAAAGACATTGCAGAAATTAAAAACTTAATGACTAAATCATCTAGGTTTATTTCATTGAGTGGTTTATCTGGAGTTTTCGCAGGTATATATGCAATCCTTGGTGCTGTATACTATTATTTTAATGATATTAACACTGGAAGCTATTCAGCAATAAATGCAATAATTGTTATATTGATTGTAGGTTTCTTAAGTAGTGTTACTACGATAATAATGACGTCAAGAAGAGCTAAAATTACAGATGAAAAAATATGGAGTTCTACCACAAAACAACTAGTCTCAGCATTTATAACTACATTATGTATTGGATTAGTTTTTATCAGTATACTGCTCCTAAAAAACCAATATAAAGAAGCAATTCCATTACTTCCTTTATTTTATGGATTATCACTTTTACATGCTGCAAAACACACTAATAATATTGTAAAACCATTAGGAATACTACAAATAGTTATTGGTTTATTATGTGCTCTTATTCCAAAATTTAGTTTTTGGTTTTTAGTGATAGGTTTTGGTATTATCCATATAATTTATGGAGCTGTTATTTATTTTAAATATGACAAAAAATAAGGAACCCTGAAAAGTATCATTCTAAATATAAACAAAGCTTTTGATCATAGAATCAGGCTAGGAATTATGTCGGTTTTAACTGTAAATGAGTATGCGGATTTTAAAAGACTTAAAGAGTTATTAGGTGTCACTGATGGAAACTTAGCAAGTCATTGTAAAGCTTTAGAAAAAGTAGCATATATAAGAATTGAAAAACAATTTATAGATAGAAAACCAAATACAAAATATTATGCAACTGAGGTTGGTAAACAAGAATTTAAAAAACATATTGAAGCTTTAGAAAAATTAATAAAAACAAGTTGATTTGAATTAGTAGTTAACTTTTAAAAAACATTATTTAAAGATTGATTTGCTATGGAAAAGAAAATCAACAATGGTTTAAGTGGATACTTTAGAAACTCTAAAGTATCTCACTTACACCTAAAAAAAATCGATTATGAAAAAATACAAAACATTATTTCTTATTTTATTTTTATGCTATTCAGCAATACAAGGTCAAGATATTATTACAAAAAAAGATGGTTCAGAAATTAAAGTAATCATCAAAAAAGTAACAAAAAATACCATTAAATATGTATTATTTGATGATCCAAATGGCGTTCTTTTTACAATTGATAAAGTGCTTTTAAGAGAAGTGAAATTTGCTTATGGGGAAAATTTAAATGTAAAAAATCCTGAAAAAGATAGCAACTATTTTTCTGAAGATAGAACTGGAAACATACTATTTAATTTTTCTGCCTTTGCAAATAACACACTTGGCTTGTCTTATGAAAAAAACATAAAATTAGGGCAATCTATTATGACAGAATTAAAAATTTATGGATTAGGTGTTACTCCAGAATTTGAATTAGAAAGAAGTGGTTTTGGGATAGATTTCTTTTATAAATTGAAAACAAAATCTTTATTTAATAAGGGTGAATATAGACCTAAACATATTTTACACGGTCCTTATTTTTCACCAGTTGTAGGTTTTAGTACTGGAAAACTTAAAATGGAAGAATACTATGGAACAGAAACAATTTCTCATACTGTAGTACATTTTGGTTTACAATATGGCAATCAATGGATTCTTGATAGAACGATATCTGTTGATGCATCATTTGGATTCCATTACTATTTTGGGAATTCAAATGATGATATTTTTGATGCAGCTTTACGATTAGGTAACATGATTGGAGGAGGAAATGTTTTAATTGGATTAAATTTAAGAATTGGTTTTTTAACAGGTAAGAGATTTACTGAGAAATAATTTATAAATAAAACATGCTTTATGTACTTGATATGTTTTGTTAGGGAAATTAAAACTTCCTCCTAATTTCTCTAACAATATCTTCAAGTCCATTTAACTTAAGTTCGTAAACTAACCCTAATTGTTGACCCAATTTACCTTTAGGAAACCCCTTATTATGATACCAAACCACATAATGCTCTGGTAAATCAATTAAAAAAGTGCCTTTATATTTACCAAAAGGCATTTTCATTTTAGCTAACTCTATTAAAAACTGTTGATTTTGTTCCATAAAATATCATGAACTAATTACCAAAAACGAATAACTAACTTACTCTTTTCCATCTACATACTCTTGTAAATAAGAAAAACGTTCAGTTAACTTTCCGTTTTGAGTCATTCTAGCTCTTTCTAAAACTCCATCTTTATCATTATTGTAAAAAGCAGGAATTACGTTTTTAAGAAACATTTCTCCAAAGCCCTCACTAGCATCTTTTGGTAGCTCGCAAGGTAAATTATCTACTGCCATTACAACAATAGCTCTTTCATCTTTAAAATCGACTTCAGATTCGGATTGAGGATTGTACCCATAAATTGGATCAGCTATTGTTGATGCTCTTAAAGTTGAAGCAACAGGACCATCTACATCACAAGAAACATCTGCAACTAATTTTATATTAAAATCTTTAGATTTTGCGTCTTCACGAGTAAATAAATAAGGAGCACCATTTCCATAGAAATGTCCGGCAATAAAATAATCTGTCACTTTTGCAAAACGCATAAAATCTGACACATAATTTTCTGGATTGTTGTATAAATCTCTATTATTTAAAACTTTACCATCTTTACGTTTATTATAATCTAAAACATCTGCCAAACAATATACGGGTTCAGTAAAAGTTGAACTCAAATAATCTTCTACAGAAACTTTTTTGATGTTCATTCCGTCCAACATTTCTTTTGCTCCATAGGCAACTTTCCCATTCCCTGTTAAAAGGATTTTAATATTCGGAATTTCAACCTTATTTAACTCCTCTATTAATTCTTGCTGACTTCCTAAATTTTCTGCTTTTGGTAAATTAAAAGTTTCATTTTTTAACCCTAAAGCTCTAAACCCATTATATGCACCGACGATTCCAGCATAACGACCAAAACCAATTAAACGTGCTCCGTTGGCTTTTATAATAGTTTCGTGATCTATTAACTCGATGTTTTTTTCTAAAATAGCATTTATTAATTTTCTATTATAGGGTTGTTTTTTAATAGTATGACTAAAGAAAAAGTATTTCTTATTTGGAATTAACGCCTCAATTGGTACTTCTTTTACACCAAACAGTATATCACAATCAGAAACATCTTCTGTCACCTCAAATCCTGCATTTGTATAAGCAGAATCAGGAAAAACTCTAATATCAGAGCTTTCTACTTTAATTATTGCCTCAGGAAATTCCTCTTGAAATTCTTGTAACTTTTCTGGAGAAAAGACCACTCTTCTATCTGGTGGATTTTTTCGTTCTTTTATAATGCCAAACTTCATAATCTTAAATGGTATAAATATTGGTCTAAGATATTAGATTTTATAATGATGAGCAAGGGTATTTTTTATACTTTTGCAATCCTTATTTCTATATATAGAAATATTTCTTTGACATTTTGGGGACGACTGGTTTTGACAGCAAGGTCAGTGAATTTGTAAGCATACCGAGTTATGAAATAACACTCGTAAAACTTAATTTCAACTTTTTAAACGGCGAAGATAACTACGCTTTAGCTGCATAATTCGAATTATAGTAGAATTAGCCTCGGCACACTAGGTGTGCAAGCTTTATGTCCACGAAAAGCCTTGGTTTACGGCGTTTCACTTTTGGGCATCGTAAAAGTAAACATAGAAAATTTAGCACTTCGATAAATTTTTGAAACTAAAGAAGATAGGCTTAAAGTAGATTGTTTTTGATCGGCTTTTTGATGAAAACTAAACAAAAACTAAGTATGTAGAAAGCTTGTTGGCTGCTTGTTTGGACCCGAGTTCGATTCTCGGCGTCTCCACAGATTACCCTTGTAAACTCAGTGTTTATAAGGGTTTTTATTTTGAGTTGATATTTTCGTTGGTAATTTAATTCTTCCTCACTCTTTTGTTGTTATCTTCAAATTTAGTATTTTTAGAATAATTAACAATAATAAACTATAATAAAATCATGATAAATGTTTTCTTTAAGTTTGCCTCTTATACCGGCACAGCAATATCTTTTTTACATCAATACCCAAAACATTTAAAAAATAAATTATATAAGAGCGAGAAGGCGGGGTTATTTATTATGAACGCTGGTACACTTCTTCTTTCTATTCAATATTTAAGATTAGGTTTTACTACTAAGAGTATTATTTTTAAGTACATTTTTATTACTTGTGCCTTTATATTTGTGTTTTTATTAATTTCTTTCTTATCAATGCTCTTATATAGGATAAAACCAAATAAAAACTACAAACCTAAAACATACATATCCGATGGAACTAAGTTAATCTCTAAGCTATCTCCTTTTCTTACTAAAGAAAACCGTAATAAACTTGACAAAAAATTTCAAGAGTTTTATAATACTGTTGAAACTTTATCGCTTTTTAATAAAAAAAACAAATGCTTTAATGTAAATGATTATTCCGATCTATATAGAACATCTGAAAAGGATGTTTATACAGATAAAAACAAATTAGAAGATTTTTTCGTTAAACCAATTGATGAAATTATTGATGGATTCAAAGAAATAGAATTTCTAAATAAGCAAGGAAAATTCATTTATAATAGAATAAGCTGTAATTATATACACCTTGCAATAGTAACCGCTAAGTTGGAAGTATCAAAATGTGTAATATTCGAGAGTGATGATTACAAAAATGTAAATCATCTTTATTATAAAAAATTTTTTACCCAAGGCTTTGAATACGATAATTCCACCTCACACAGAAGAAGAGTTTTTAATAATGATGAAGATTTAAATAATTATCAAGAATTTTATGATAGTCTTAGTTTTCTTGATAATTTATAAAAAAACTAAATAGCTACAAAAAGTTGAGACAGCTGTGCTAACTGTTTACATTTTTTATCAGTTTTGATGACAACATACATTAAAATTATAAATTATGAGAGCAATTCACAATCCTTATGAGTTCCTAATAAATGAAGTTTCAGAACTAAAAAAACTTCTTATTGAAATTAAAAACTCCCCAAAAGAAGACTACACAAATAAGTACTACACGTATCATCAAGTAGCTGAGCTATTACATGTAGATTATCAGAGCATTAGAAATTATGTAAACTCTGGATTCTTAAAAGCCGAAGAAGTCGGCCCACGTAAAAAGTTAATACACCACTTTCAAATTTTCAATGAAGATCAAACATTGAAAAATTTCAAATACAAAAGAAAAGCATAGAGGTACAAACCCTATGCTTTATATTTTTTCAAAAATACAATATTAACTACTGTATAGTACAAATATACGGTTTAAAATTTACACTTAAAATGAGTAAACCTAAAGTTATTCATATTGATAAAATCGACCTAGAAAATGATTTTATTCAATTAACAGACAAAAATAAAAATCCTTTTCCAGTAGAAGTTTTTCCTAAAATTATTCAAGAAATTATTTACGAAGCAAATTATAAATACCAATTTGCGTTGGATTATCTAGGAGCAGGAATTTTAACTGCGACTTCATCTGCAATCGGGAATTCTCTTAAGGTAGAAGTAAAAAAAGGGTGGAATGAAAAAGCAAACCTTTTTACTGTAATTGTTGGTAGACCTGGAGATTCAAAATCCCACGCTTTAAGTTTTTGTTTTAAACCTATTCATATAAAAGAAAATCTACTGTTTGCTGAGTACTCAAAACTTTTAAAAGACTATGAAGATGAATTAAAATCTGATTCTAAAACTACATTAAGAAAACCTTTTTTAAAAAAATATCTTATCAATGATTATACCCCTGAAGCATTAATACTTCATCATTCTAATAATAAAAAAGGCTTATATATTTATGTAGATGAATTAAATGGTTGGATTAAGAACTTTAATCGCTACAATTCATCTGGAGAGGCAGAAACATACTTAAGTCTTTGGAGTGGAACTACTATTTCTACAGATAGAGCTTCGGGTAAAAGTCTTAGGATAAAAGATCCTTTTATAGGTGTTATTGGTAGCACACAAATATCAGTATTAAAATCTTTTGCTAAAGACGGTAGAAGCTCTAATGGTTTTATGGATCGCTTATTATTTGTGTATCCTGAAATACAAAAAACTTTAAAATGGAATATAAATAAGGTAGATGATAGGATTTTAGAAAATTACTTTTCTATAATCTCAAACCTTATTGAAACATCAATAGACCAAGTCGAACCTCTTTTAATTCCGATTGAAGAAAACGCTAAAAAGCATCTATTTGATTGGCAAAATAATAGACCTGAAAATTATCTTTTCGAATACGAGAGAAGTATTGAAATTAAACTTCAACAATATGTTATTCGTTTTGCTTTGATTTTACAATCAATCCATTATGCGGCTAATAAGAACACCCTTGATAAAATTGAATTATTTGCAGTTCAAGGAGGCATAAAACTTTTTCAATACTTCTATAACAATGCTATAAAGGTTAGGCAAGAAATTATTAAGAAAGCCTATGTTGAAACTTTAACAGAATTGCAAAAAACAATTCTTGAGGAATTAGATGATGATTTTACTACTGCTGAAGGATTAAAGATTGCTTGTAAGAAAGTTAATGATAAGCCTAGAATTAGTAAAAGACAATTCTATACATATTTAAAAGACTCAAAACTGTTTAAAAAAGTATCTCATGGAAAATATCAAAAGATAAACCTATAGAAAATACTGCACTTTCCGCACTTTGAACAATACACAGCTGCATATCAATAAGTTAAGCGTAAATCAAAATGCAAAATTAGTGCAAACAATGCAAACTAATGCACTTTCAAAGTGCAGAAAATGCAGTCAAAGTGAAGCCAAAGTGCAGTCAAAAAAGAGTTACAAGTCAAGTATAGATTGAAAGTGCAGAAAATGAAGTAAAATCGCCTACATGTATAAATATTCATTACATAAAAAATCAATAAAGCATAAATGTCCTCAATGCAAAAAGAACAAATTAGTTCGTTACATTGATACAGAAAATGATAACTTTTTATCATCTAAAGTTGGTAGATGTGATAGAGAAGTTAATTGTGGTTACCACTTAACACCTAAAGCATATTTTAAAAATCAAAATATACCTTACACACCCTTTACAAATCAAAATCAATTAGTAGTAGTTAAGAAAACAAGTTTTCATTCTTTAAATGAACTTAGTGACACACTTGATAATTATGAAAAAAATAATTTCATTCAATTTTTAGATTCTAAATTTAATTCAGAACAAGTTTCTATTCTTTTAAATGATTACAGAATTGGTACTGCAACATCTTGGAATAACGGAACCATATTTTGGCAAATTGATTATGAAAATAAAATTAGAGGAGGAAAAATCATTCTTTATTCTAATCAAGGCAAAAGAACCAAATATATCAACTGGAAACATTCTTTAAAAATAAAAAAAGGAGAGATCGAATCATTTAACCTTTCACAATGTTTTTTTGGCGAACACTTGTTATCAAAATATGATAAACCCATTGCAATTGTAGAGTCTGAAAAAACTGCTTGTATAATGAGTATTTTATTTGAAAAATATCTATGGTTAGCTTCTGGTTCTTTAGGTGGTTTGAATGCTAAAAAAATTAAAGTCTTAAAAAATAGAAAAATAATACTCTATCCAGATTTAGGTTTAGAAGGCAAAAATGGTTCTCCTTATACAAAATGGAAATCAACTTCTGAAAAACTGAAATTAAAAGGATATGATATTAAAGTATCAGATTTATTAAAAGAAAAAGGAAGCAGAATTGAACGAGAAAAAGGGTTTGATATTGCTGATTATTTTCTAAAAAGTATAGAAGAAAAACCAAAGAGAATACTATCAAAAACAAATCAAAAAGCACTAAAAATGTATATGAAAAACAAACATATAAAAACATTAATTGAAGTATTTAATCTAACAGACGTAAAAGGTAAAGTAATTAGGTTTGAGTAGGTTTTCAAGATGTGTGAAGTGGGCCCAAAAGCCTGACTTCACAAATCTTGATTTTCTCCCTATGGTCGCAAATGGAGCAATGACATGAAAAGAAAAAACAACAGTGTAACAAAGTTTAGAACTACTTCTTTTGAAAAAAAGTTGATAAAGATTAGAGCTAAAAAAACAGGGTTAACACAAAGTGAATTTTGTAAAAAAGCTGTGCTTAATTTTAAGATAACGGAAAGACTTTCTGAAGAACAAATTGAACTATATAAAATGCTAATTACCTACCACAATAATTTTAAAAGCATTGGAAATTTAATAAAAATAAAACACCCAGATTTATATCAAAAAGTATTTCAAACTGCTGAAGAATTAAAAAAGCATCTACAAAATTTTAAATAAATGATTGGTAAAGGAAAAGCAATTTCTCATACAAAAGCATCTATAGAATATGGATGGGATTTAAACAAAGATGCTGATATCGTTTTTAAACAAAACCTTGCTGGAGAAACTCCAAAAGAAGTTACTGAAGAATTTAAAATTATTCAGTCTATGAATGAAAAATGTAAGAGAAATACTTTCAGTTTTGTATTAAGTCCAACTATTGAAGATGGAAAAAAGTTAAATAATAATGGGTTAAATATTATTACAAAAGAATTTATTAAAGAATTAAAATTAGAAAACCATCAAGCTATCGCCTTTGTACATAATGATAAAAATCACAAACATATTCACTTATATATAAATAGAATTAATTTTAAAGGAAAAGCATATAATGATAGTTTTATTGGCAAACGTTCACAAAAAACAGCAGAAAGAGTAGCTGAAAAACTACAATTAAAAACCGTTAAGCAAATTCAACAAGAAAAACTAAATGGTTTAAAGATAATTCGATCAGAGATTCATAAACATCACTTAAACTGTTTAAAAATGTATAAACCTCGAAGCTTTCAAAATTATATTGACCTAATGATAAAATATAAAATTAAAGTAAATCCAGTTATAAATAAGCAGAACAAATTACAAGGGTTTAGATATCATTTTAAAGGCACAAACCTAAAAGGAAGTGAAGTTCACAGAAGTATGTCTATTAACAAACTAGCTCCTCAAATTAATTTAAGAAAAGAGTACGTTAAAAATAATGGTATTCAACTGACTAACAAAATTGTTCAACTTCCAACCAATTTAGTAATATCAATTATGAAATCGCTAGTTAAAAACTCAGTTAAATAAATAACAAGATAATAACCATGACAAAGATTGAAGAAATAGCCGCTTTACTAATTGATGAAATACAATCATTTGAAAAAGCCGTAGCAACATTACAAATAGAATCTGAGAAAATAAAAACTACTAAATTTAAAGTTGATACAACTCCTTTAAATTTAAAGTTTTCAGAACTATTAAACTCATTAGATGTAAGTTTTAAAAATCAAAATACCCAATTAAACACACTCCAAAACAAACTGACTAAAACCGTCATTATTCCAAAGTGGATGACAATTTTAGTTAGCTCATTTTTCATTTTTTGTTTTCTAAGTTTTTTAGTTAATTTTTATCAATATCAAAAAATCAAAGAAGTGGAAAATACTGCTTATGATAAAGGAATAATTGAAATAACAAACCATATGAAAATGTTTTTTAATGACAATCCAAGATCATATAAAACATATCAGAAATGGAAAAACAAAAAATAACTATGCCAAAAATAATTCTTTCTACCCATCAAAAGGGAAAAAAATGTGAATACAATTAATTGTTATAATTCAAAATTAAAATATAATATTCATGGATAATAAATTACGCTTTCTACGCAAACCGATAAACATTGAAAATAGTAATAATAAATCTAAAACACTATATTGTTTGGAGGCTACTCACAAGAAAATAGCTTCTATGTCAATAATGACTGGGATTGGGAGAAATCAAATCACAGAAAATATTTTTTATAAATTCTTTGAAGACCATAAAGACGAAATTGAAGATTTAATATTTAACTACAAATCTGAAATGAAAAAGCTTTTTTAATAATTAAAAATATTATATTATTAAATCATGAAAATTGTATTTATTTCGGACACACATAATAAACATAATGATATTGAAATTCCTAAAGGAGATATTTTAATTCATGCGGGAGACGTTTCATCAAGAGGAAGAGCTAATGAAATAAATGGTTTTCTTGATTGGTTTTCAAAACAGCCACATAAACATAAAATTTTCATTGCTGGAAACCACGACTTTTATTTCGAAAGAGCCCATAATGTTATGGTTGAAGCAAAAATTCCTGATAATGTAATTTATTTAAATGATACAGGTTGCCAAATTAAAGGTGTGAATTTTTGGGGCTCTCCAATTCAGCCAGAGTTTTATGATTGGGCTTTTAATAGAAAAAGAGGCGAAGAAATAAAGCAGCACTGGGATTTAATACCAAAAAATACAGATATCCTAATTACACATGGTCCTCCTTATGGAATTCTTGATAAAACAGTTAGGGGAGAATTTGTTGGGTGCGAAGAGCTTCTAAAAAAAAATATTGAAATTAAACCTAAGGTTCACGTTTTTGGTCATATCCATGAAAGTTATGGTATCATAAAAAAAAATGAAACTATTTATATAAATGCAAGTATTTTAAATGAAAAATATTTAAATATAAATCAGCCAATTGCTATTGAAATATAAATTATTCTGAGTTAATGAATATAAAATAATTATATTTGAAATATATTGACAGTTCCTAGGTTTTGCTTTTTCATAGCGCTTTTTTTTTACCTAGGTGCTGTCTTTTATGTTTAGATAGAGTTTTATTAAACTCTTCTATTAGCTAATAATGGTGGTGGTTCTCCATTAAACGGATTCCATCTTGAAATACTTTTCGCATCCATTCCAACTGCCCTTATTACTGCCCTATCACCATATCTTTCTCTCATTTTATCCATTGCCTGATATAAATTAATTGTTGTTTCATCATCATTAAATAAATCAATTTGAAATCCCCCTTCTACTAAATGTGAAAACTTTACACCAATCAATCTAACTAACATTCTTCTCTGATACAATCTTTTATATAGTTCTTTTATTATTGGTATTATTTTATGATCTGCGGATGTATAAGCTATTTTTTTTTGTAAAGTATAGGTTTGAAAATCCGAATATCTTATTTTAAAAGCTAAACAACCCGTTAACTTATTGCCTCTTCTTAATTGGTATACTAAATTTTCAGCTATTGCAACAATAATTCCTTCAAGTTTATTTACATCAATTGTGTCTTTATCAAATGTTCTTTCCGTCGAAATTGATTTCCTTTCTCGATATTTAATAACTGGGCTATCATCTATTCCGTTTGCTTTTTTCCAAATAGAAACACCATTCTTTTTAAAAACTTTTGCCATCATTTCCATAGGCATTTCTTGTATAGTTTTTATCTGTTTGATTCCTAAATCACATAATGCTCTATAGGTAACTTCACCAACCATTGGAATTTTTCTAACAGATAATGGTGATAAAAAGGGCTTTTCTGTTCCTTTTAAAACCCTGATTTCATTATTAGGTTTAGCTTCTCCAGTTGCAATTTTAGAAACTGTTTTATTAACCGATAATCCAAATGAAATAGGTAACCCTGTTTCTTTTATTATTTTTTGTCTGAGTTCGCTTGCAATTTGATGACATCCAAAGAATTTATCCATCCCAGTTAAATCAATATAAAATTCATCTACAGATGTTTTTTCATATAAGGGTACAGAATCCTTAACTACATCAGTAACTAAGTTTGAAAACTTAGAGTAAACTCCCGAATTTCCTCTTAAAACTATTGCTTCTGGACATAATTGTTTAGCCATTCTCATTGGCATGGCAGAATGGATGCCGAAAGTTCTTGCTTCATAACTACAAGATGCCACCACTCCTCTATCGGAAGTGCCGCCTATTAAAATAGGTTTTCCATTAAGTTTACTATCTAACAAACGTTCACAAGACACAAAAAAAGTATCTAAATCCATATGCACAATAGAGCGTTCATTACTCATACAACCTTTCTTTTTTTTAAAATTCTACCTTTTTGACTATCTGAATACCTTGGATCTTCAACAATTGCAAGTCTTTCCATAGATTGAGTTTCTATGCTAATACAATCAAATTCTTCAACAATTTTACCTGTAATTCTATAAATTCCTTTTCCTCTAAATGGATATTGATCAACTACTGGTGGAAAATTCACTGTATCTACAAAATAACCTTCATAATCAACAAAATTCCCGAAATACATAACCTTGTTATTGCTTGTTTTTACTTTTCGTGCTGTTATTAAATACCCATCAATTGTAACAACCTTCCCTTTTAATCTAGCCAAATGCTCAGCTCTCATTGGGTTAATAAAAGTATCTACTAATAAATCAAATGGATTACATATTGGGTAACCTAATAGTTCTATTTGGTCAAAAGCATCTTCTAATTTTGTAGAAGATAATTTTGGTGTATTATAATTTACAGGTGCAGTTTTAAACAATGATAATTTGGTTTCATTAAATGATATTTTGTTGATTTTCATATGAGCCTCCCATAGTAATTCTCTTTTATTTCTTTTTGTAAATCTGAATGCATCAATTTTTATTAAAGTTGTTATTTGCTCTAATGAAATAGAAACTCTATTTATAAAATCATCTAAACTATTAAATGTTCCATTATTGGTTCTTTCATTTATTATCTCTTTAGCTGTTTTTGATTCAAATGATTGTAAAAACATAAAACCAATAAAAATCCCTTTTCCAATAACAATAGTTTGATTATAGCTTTTATTTATACAGGGTGGGTTTATAATTGCTCCATGCATTCTTGCCTCGTGAACATATACTTCTGTTCTATAAAATCCACCAAAGTTATTAATCGTTGCAACCATGTATTCAATAGGGAAGTAAGCTTTTAAGAACAAACTCTGGTAACTTTCTACTGCATAAGAAGCAGAATGACCTTTAGCAAAAGCATATCCAGCAAAACTCTCTATTTGCCTCCAAATTTCAGCTGCTAAATCATCTGCTTTACCTGACTTTTTACAGTTATCAAAAAACTGTTGTTTTACTTTTTCAAATTCCGACCTACTTCTAAATTTACCAGACATTCCTCTTCTTAACATATCCGCTTCTCCCAAAGTTAGCTCCCCAAAATAATGAGCTACCTTTATTACATCTTCTTGATATACCATTACCCCATACGTTTCGGGCATAATATCATACAGAATCGGATGTGCTTCTTTTCTTTTCTCAGGAAATCGATGTCTTTGAATATAAGTTCTCATCATTCCAGATTGAGAAACTCCAGGTCTAATAACTGAACTTGCGGCTACTAACCCTAAATAAGTATCAACTTGTAGTTTTGTCATCAACATACGCATAGCTGGAGATTCTACATAAAAACAGCCTATAGCTTTTGCCGTTCTTAACAGGTTTTTAATCTCTTTATCTTCTTTAAATCTTTTGATATCATGTATGTCTAATTCTCTACCTTTTTCTGGTTGATTATATTTTATTATCTCAACGGCTTCTTTAATTTTACCTAATCCTCTTTGACTTAAAATATCAAATTTATATAAGCCAATATCTTCTGCAATTACCATATCAAATTGAGTAGTAGCAAAACCTTTTGGAGGCATAAATGTTGCAACATATTGATGAATCGGTTTTTCAGAAATTAGAATTCCACCTGCGTGTATTCCTAAATAATTTGGAAACCCTTGAATATATTTACTATAGATTAAAACAAGTTGAGATAATCTGTCTAGTTTTTGATAATTAAATTTATTTGCAGATAGCTTATCTATTTCATGTTTTGGCAATCCAAACACTTTGCCTAATTCTCTTACAGAAGCTCTATGTTTAAATGTATTATATACAGATATTAATGCTGTATTTTTAAATCTTTTAAAAATAAACTGAGTTATATCATCTCGATCTCTCCATGAAAAATCTAAATCAAAATCGGGTGGATTTGTACGATATAAATTTATAAATCTTTCAAAATACAAATCCAACTCTATTGGGTCAACATCAGTAATTCTTAATAAATAAGCAACGATACTATTCGCTCCACTTCCTCTTCCTACATAATAATAATCTTTACTTCTTGCGTATTTTAATATTTTCCAATTAATTAAAAAATAGGACACAAATTTCTTCTCCTTTATAATTTTCAGCTCTTTTTTTATCCTAGAAAAAACTTTTTCAGTTGGATTTTCATACCTATAACTTAAACCATTAAAAGTTAATTTATTAAGAAGTCTATAATCTAAATCTTCATTATTAGTATAAGACTTTTGATTGTTGGGTACTCCACCAGAAAAATCAAATTCTGCATGACAACTATTTAATATATTCTGAGTGTTATTTATGATTTTAGGAAATTCATTAAATGCTTTTTTAATTTCTAATTCTTGAATAAAAACATCAGTTTCTAATCCTTGTTCTTGTTTAGAAAGCTTACTTAATAATGTATTATTATCAATAGCTCTTAAAAGTCTGTGTGTATTAAAACCCTTCTTATTTTGAAACGAAATAGTATGTAATATCACCAGTTTATCTAACTTATTTTTCCATTTGGACAAACGCAGTTTTCCAATATCTTGAATTCTAACACCCAAATATTCATTAGATTCGAGTTGACTGTTTTTATAAGAATGAAAAGGATAAATGACATATGAATTTATGATAGTTTTCGCTTTATCTGGCACAACAAAATTTGTCTGATGTAAGAATTCCGACAAATAAGAATTGATTTTTTTAAATCCTAAATTGTTTTTAGCTAACATTATAAATTTTTGCTCAGCTTTATTCCTAAAATCAACACCCAAAACAACCCTAATATTTGCTTTTTTAGCCAACCTAAAGACATCTAAAGACATAGTTGTACTATTTACATCTGTTATGCAAAAAGCTTTTAAATTGTTTGATATAGCCAATGAAATCAACTCTTTGGGAGAGATTGTTCCATACCTTAAACTATAGTAAGAATGTGTATTTAAAAACATTTAACAAAAATAGTTTCATTTTTACACATTGATTGTTTAATTTTGAAACATTATGAAGAATTTAGCAAACAATCTTAAGCACCTTAGAAATTTAAAAGGGTTATCACAAGAATATTTATCAGAAGAGATATCTATTTCACGCTCCCAATTAATGTCTTATGAATCTGCAAGAATAGAACCATCTATTGATACATTAATAAAATTATCAGATTACTTTAAATTACCATTAGATATTCTGATTAAAAACAATTTAACATTATCAAAAGAAACATCATTTATTGATGTTGGAAATCAACGAGTCTTGTTTCCAATTATGGTAGATGGTTCTGATGAAGATTTAATTGAAGTAATTCCTCTTGAAGCATCTGCTGGATATTTAAATGGATATTCAGATCCAGAATATGTAGAAGACTTAAATAAAATTAAACTCCCATTTCTGCCAACAGGTAAACACAGAGCTTTTCCCATTAAAGGAGATTCTATGTTACCTACCAAAAGCGGTTCTTATGTTATAGCTAAATTTATTGATGATATTCAAGATGTAAAAGATGGCAGAACCTATATTATTCTTACAGAAAATGATGGTTTAGTATATAAAAGAGTTTACGATAAAATTGAAGAAAAGAATTCGTTGTTACTAGTTTCTGATAACAAGTTTTATCCTGCGTTTGAAGTACCAAAAGAAAATGTTTTAGAAATTTGGGAATACACCTGTAGCATAAATACTCAAGAATATGATGAACATGAATTGAAAATAAGTAGTATCGCTCAAATGCTAAATCAACTAGGAATTGAATTAAAGGCTTTAGAAAAGTTGATTGCATGATGTATTCTATTGTAGATATTGAAACAACTGGTGGTGATAAAATCACTGAAATTTCTATTCTAGTTTTTGATGGAGAAAAGGTTGTTAATGAATTTACTAGTTTGGTGAATCCCGAATGTACCATCCCATATTATATTACCAGTCTTACTGGTATTAATGATAACTTGGTTATGAATGCTCCTAAATTTTATGAGATAGCAAAACGGGTCTTAGAGATTACTGAAAACACCATATTTGTAGCCCATAGTGTCAATTTTGATTATAATATAATTAAAAAAGAATTTAAATCCCTTGGCGCTTCTTTTCAAAGAAAAAAACTTTGTACCGTAAGATTATCCAGAAAAATTATCCCTGGTTTAAAATCGTATAGCTTGGGTAAACTTTGTAAATCTTTAAACATCCCTATTTCTAATCGACATAGAGCTAAAGGTGATGCAGATGCTACAGTAATTTTGTTTAAAATTCTCTTAGAGCGAGACAACAACAACGTTATTAATTCCTTTTTAAATCCAAAATCTAGAGAGGCAACTTTACCTCCGTTGCTTCCAAAAAGTGTAATTGACAATTTACCAGAGAAAGAAGGTGTTTATTATTTTAGAAATAATGAAAACGAAATTATTTATGTTGGTAAATCTATTAATATCAAGCAACGTATTCTAAGTCATATTTACGATAAATCAAAAAAAGAAGTAAATATGTGTTTAGAAACTGCCAACATTACTTTTACTGAAACAGGGAGTGAATTAATTGCTCTACTGCACGAATCTTCTGAGATAAAAAGAATTTATCCAAAATACAATAGAGCCCAAAGAAGAACTGGAGAGAACATTGCTTTGTTTATTTATCAAGATAGACAAGGAATTACACATATAGCTACTAATAAAATTAAGCTAGTACAAAAACCGATTACCAAGTTTTATAATGCTACCGAAGCTCGTGTATTTATAGAAAATTTATGTGAAGAATTTAAATTATGCCCCAAATATTGCCATCTACAATCTAATGTTTCTAACTGTTTTCATTACCAAATAAAACAGTGCATGGGTATTTGTAGAAATGAAGAATCTGTAGAAAGCTATAATTCTAGAGTGGAATTAGCTTTATCTTCAGTTCGATATCAAACAGAAAGTTTTATCATCAAGGAAAAAGGAAGAAATAAAAACGAACAAGCATTTGTAATAGTTGTAAACGGTACCTATAAAGGGTTTGGCTATATTGAAAATAATGCCAAAAACACTTTACAAGAATACTCTCAAAACATTATCAAACAAAAAGACAATAAGGACATTAATAGAATTCTAAAATGGTATCTAAAAAGTAACCCCAACAATTTCGTACCTTTAGATGAAGAAAAGTATAATGCAAATTTTGAATTGAATGTGCTATCAAACACGATTAATTAAAAAAAAAGAAGAGATTCAAGAAAGATTTAATATCGATATTCAAGATATTGATAATTTTGACCCTACAGATGTAATAAAAGCATTTGACTACCCTAAAACTCCTGTCATTACTTGCAATGAACCTAATAAAGCAAGTTTGTTTAACTGGGGATTAATTCCATCATGGTCATCAGATACTTCGCATAGACATTATACACTAAATGCAAGGATAGAAACTCTAAATGAAAAAAGATCTTTTAAAGATGTAATTCAAAATAGATGTTTAATAATTGCAAATGGTTTTTATGAATGGAAATGGTTAAATAAAAGCGGCACTAAAAAAGAAAAATATTTAATTACGATTCCTAATGAGGATTTATTTGCTTTTGCTGGCATATATTCTTCATGGACAGATATGGAAGGGCAAATTATTCATTCTTACTCAATAGTAACAACACAAGCAAATGAATTTATGAGTAAAATTCACAATACCAAAAAAAGAATGCCAGTAATTTTGAAAAAAGAAGATGAATCTTTTTGGTTAAACGGTGATGATTATAAAAAATTTGGTTTCCCTTATGAACATAAATTGATTTCAAATAATTTGGACTTTGACAATCATCAATTGAGTATATTTTAAACGGATAATAACAAGTCAAATGTTCTGTTATCCCGTAAATTAACATAATAAATCCATATATTTGATTGGATATAACTAGTTCTACGCAATTTGACCAAACCAACGAAATTGAATCTATCAAAGACCACTTTTGAAAACCAATTAAAAGATGAAATTAAACGTCTTTTAAAACAAATGGATTTAAAAATTCCGAATAGCGAAAAAACAAATGACATTCTTCGAAATTATTTGGCAATAAGACTAAAGTTAATTAATCCAAAAATCAGAAAAGTATTAGTCAATCCGAATTTCGTAAAAGAGATTATTCTACACCCAAAAAGAAAGGAAATAGAACTTATCTTTAACATTGCAAAAAGTGGAAGGAATTTGAATTATTTCCAAAGCAAAAGAGTTATTCAAAGTAGATTTCACGACCATTTGCTCAATGAATGGAATATATATCACTTTCACTTATCTTCAGAAAAAGACAAAAAATCCAAATTTGTAAAACAAGTTGACAGTTTACTTTTCGTTTATATAACAGACGATGTTTTTGTAATTTTAGGAACAGATAAACATAAATACGGGATTTTTGCAGACACGAAATGGATTGAAATTCTACACGATAATTTTCCCGAACTAATTTCTCAATATAAAATTAAACATTGGAAAGATGTAAACCCAAAAGTAAATGCAACTGAAAGACAAACTTTATGGGACAAAGGATATTCTTTACCAATGACAAAAATTCGAGATACTGTATATTTTAGTCCTGGAGGCGGAAGAATGACAAGTGGACACGGAATGAATGTTGCGGAGTCTGTTAATGATATTTTAAGGTGGATTTATAAGTTAACTGACCAAATCAATGAATACCCAAAAGAACTTTGTGAATATTTACAAATACTGCCTGAAAAAGCTAAATTTAAAGTACAGTTTGGAAAGGAAAAATTGGAACTTGTAGAAATCGAGAGCAAAATCAAACTTCTAGAATTTCCAGAGATTTTAATTGAAAAAAGTGAATTAATAAAAAGAATAAAAACTGCGTAGAACAACGTGTATAATTAATGGCTAGTACTCGCCTACTTACGAAAATCCTTGCGGATTTTCTATTCGGTTTTTATTTGCTAAATTAGGTGCTTAAACACGCCACTAATCATACACAAAACCGTTGTAAGCAATTTGAGAAAACCGTGAACGAAAAGACAAACATATTCATTGAAAAGGCAATTGCTATTCACGGAGAGCAATATGATTATTCGAAATCTGAATATATAAATGTTGATTCAAAACTTGAAATAATTTGTAAAATTCCAGAACACGGAACATTTTTTCAAACACCTTACAAACATTTAAACAGAAAACAAGGTTGTCCGATTTGCGGAATTGAAAAATCGAAGACTAAAAGAACAAAACCTTTTTTAAAGTTTAAAACTCAAGCAATAAAAATTCACGGAGAAAAATACAATTATTCAAAATCCGAATTAGATTATAATGGAGCATTTTCCAAAATAATAATCACTTGTAAAAAACACGGAGATTTTAGACAAACACCTGACAATCACGTTAACGATAAAAAAGGATGTTATCAATGTGGTTTAGATGGACATTCAGAATTATTTACTCGAACATTAGATGAATTTATCAGCATTGCAAAAGAAATTCACGGAAATAGATATGATTATTCTTTAGCGAAATACAAAGGAGCAGATAGAAAAATTACCATTGTTTGCAAAGAGCACGGAAAGTGGTCTCAATTTGCTTCTGCTCATCTGAAAGGTCATAATTGTCCGAAATGCACAGGAAATTCTGGATTGACAAAAGAGCAATTTATAGAAAGAGCAATTAAACAACACGGAGAAATTTACAATTACGATAAAGTAAATTACATAAACGCACATCAAAAAGTGAAAATTAAATGTGAAGTTCACGGATTTTTTAAACAAACACCAAGTGACCATATTTATTCAACTGGAAAAGGATGTCCAAAATGCAAAGAGACGACTGGAGAGAGAAAAATAAGGCTTTATTTAGAGAGTCAAGGAATTGAATATAAATACCAAAAGAGATTTAAAGATTGTAGTCACAAAACAACTCTACCATTTGATTTTTATTTACCAAATTTAAAAACGTTAATAGAATTTGACGGAATTCAACATTTTGAACCCATTTCAATTTGGGGAGGAGAAAAAGCATTAAAATCATTGAAAATTAGAGACGAAATTAAAAACGAATTCGCTTCTGAACATAATTATAAACTAATCCGAATTAATTATTTGGAATTAGAAAAAATTGACAAAATATTAAAAGCGGAAATAAAAAACTGCTTACAACAACGTGTATAATTAATGGCTAGTTCAAGCTTACTTACGAAAATCCTCGCGGATTTTCTATTCGGTTTTTATTTGCTAAATTAGGTGCTTAAACACGCCACTAATCATACACAAAACCGTTAGGCAACATTAGATGAAACAGTACGTCGACAAAATATCGGAATTAATTAAACATAAAGGAATTCGACACGAAATTCATTCTTTTGACTCTGGTGCATTTATGGTTGATGTTTGGATAAATAAGGATTTTTACTGTATTCAACTTGACGAAAACAAATTTGGGATTAGTAAAGTAACAGAAGATATTGATTTTAGTACCATTCCTGATAAAGAATATTCTGAATGGAGAAATTTCAAAATCGAATTAGAAAAAGTAATCGAGGACTTGAAAATTTGAAATATGGAATACTTGAAAATCATTTCCAAAACTTTTGAGGAACATAATATTTATAAAGTTTCGGAATTGAAATATGCGAAATTTAGTAAATCCATATATTATCCATCTAGCGAAGGAATAAAATTTGAAACGAATAATTTTGCTGGAGAAATATTTTATTACTCAAATGGAGAAATGGAATATTTGGAAATAGAATTTCTTATTTTTAAAACGGAGAAATCTGAATATAAGATTATCGAAAAAATAAAAAAATCGGAATTGAATAATATAATAACGGAATTTTTATCAGAAAAATTAACCGAATTAAAAAACGTTGCCTAACAAAGTACTGTGGTAAAAAACAAGTAAAAACTCATTAAATATTCACTAAAGTACTTCTATAAGTATCATCATATATTAATCCTGATTTAGCAATGGCAAATGCTTGTTTTAATAGTTTATTACACACCGCTATTAATGCTAATTTTTTACTCTTTCCTTTGGCAACTATTCGTTCATAAATTTCTCTACAAGCCTTGTTGTATTTACAAGCATTAAAACTGCACATAAATAATAAATTTCGAAGCTTCTGGTTGCCTATTTTACTTATTCTGGCTCGTCCATTTATACTACTTCCACTTTGTCTAATTACAGGAGTTAATCCAGCATAACTACACAATTCACTTCCGCTTTTAAAACGATCAAATCCATCTGTTAAAACAACTAGCATTAGCGCTGTTTTATTTCCAATTCCAGGTATTGTTTTTAAGCGTGTTAAAACATCTTGATGTAGCTTTCTTACTAAAATTAATAATGCTGCTTCTACCTTTTCTATTTGTTTTGTTACCTGTCTCAAACTACTTTTTAATGAGCTCGTAACTACTTTACTTGGATTGCCCAAAACTTCTTCTCCATGTATTTTGTTTTTTAACATAGTACTCTGTTTTGTATACACAGAAAGAAGTCTTGTCATTTGTAAGCATTCTAACTGATGTTTTGAATTACCTTGCCATAACTTTAATTCAACTTGTTTTGCATACTCACAAATCAATCTTGAATCGCTTTTATCTGTCTTTATTTTTGATAACTTCATCTGGATAAAGCGTTTCACCGACAGAGGGTTTTCTACTGAAACTTTTATACTGTTTTCCTGTAAAAAATAAGCCAACCTGTAATGGTAATAACCTGTAGCTTCCATTACACAATGACTATTGTAATCTAGATGTTTTACAAATTTTTTAAATCCAGTTACATTGTTTTTAAACTGATAGTAATTACCAGAAGAATCTGTAACATCAAATACTAAATGACTAATGTCTATTCCAAAATATTTAATATCTTTATTCATAAGAAAATGTTTTAACGAAAGGACAACCTACGCAAGTTTCAACGACTTAAAATCGAGGTCTGAAGCCTCATAAAACTGTACGAAATCTGTGTAGAAAAGAGAGGGGATTTTCAATGTTGACGAGATCAATAGTCTCTCCGTATATAATAACCTTAATCCTCTCTTCTGTGCTTTCTAATTTATATTGCTTAATTTAACCTTTTTATTAAAATGCTAACTTAAGCCGTGTATAATTAATTGCTTGGTTCTTACCTACTTACGAAAATTCCTGCGGAATTTTCACGGGTTCGTAAATGTTTGTTAACTTAGTTGCTTAACCACGCAACTAACCATACACAACAACGTTGTGTACAATTAAAACAAACTCGAACGAATGGGAATATTTGATAAACTATTTAACAAAAAAAAAGAAGTAATTGACTTTCCACCTAAACCGAAATGGAAACCGAACTTGCCTATCGATTTGAATTTGATTTTAGAAAAATCTAAGTATTACACCGATAAAAAAATACAAATTGCTGTTTTTGAAAATGGAACTGTAATAATGTTTCCGGAAAGAGTTTCAGATATTAACTCTTCTGCTATAGAAATACTTGATAAGATTTACAACGCTCATCCTGATTTTAATCCGACAGAAATGGATGACGGAAATTATACAATTCAATATAATGAACCTGCTTTTAATATTGTTTTTAAAGACGAAATTGAAAATCATTGGAAATATATTGACGAAAATCATCTTGACGGAATTTGTACTGCAGAAGTTCTGATTAACTCAAACGGAGAACACAACGTATTTAACGAAATTGGAAAAATTTGTCTATTTGGTAGAAGTAAAATGTTTATGGATGCTCAAAAACCGAAAGTAGTTTTGACATTTGACAATATGAAAAAATAACTGTACACAACACGGTGTATAAAACATAGCTAATAAGTGCTTAATCGAAAGGTTTGTGTATATTTAAAAAGTCCGCCAAATTTTTAATTTGGCTTTTAAAAAGAGAAAAATTAAAAACAAAATATAAAAATTCGGCTCTGTGTTAATCCGAAAAGTTAGTGTTTATTTATACGCTACGTTTCATACACAAGACCGTTGGCAATAATTAAAACAAACCAAGAAACAGAATGAAAAACATTAAATTTTTATCAGTCTTTATATTATTTTTTATTCTGTGTTCGTGTAATGAAAAAGTATCAAACGAAAAACCGAAACCAGACGGATTTTGGAAACAAATTGGATATGGAAATATTATCGAATTGAATGACACAATTATAAGCGTTTATAATATTTCAAAGCAAGATTGTAATTTATCTTTTAAAGAACATATTTTAGATTTTGGAAAAGTCACAAACTATTCAAAAGAAACATTAACAATTCAACACGGAAATGATGATTGGCTATTTACTAGATTAGAGAAATTACCAAATCTCTGTAAAACTACGAGCGAATTAAATAACGACCCAAAAATTAACTTTCAAGTGTTTTGGGATACATTCAATGAACATTACGCATCTTTTGATATTAAAGACATTAATTGGAAAGAAGTCTATAAAAAATACAAACCTAAAGTAAACGAGAACACCACAGATTTAGAACTTTATACAATTTTTAAGGAAATGATTGCAATTCTAAATGATGGACACGTCAAAATGGAAGTACCCGAAAAAATTGAAAACGAGTATAAAAATAAAATTAAAGAACAAGAAGAAAAGTATTCTAAATTGGACGAATTTAATCTCAACAAAGAAATTGCTGAATTTTATGTTGATAGTTTACGTAATTACAATGCAGGAATGGTTCGTTACGGACTTATCAAGAAAAATGTAGGTTACATTCAAATCAATTCTATGCTAATGTTAGCGGATTATAATTTGGAGAAAGATTTAGATTTAAGAAATTTCTATGGTCAATATTGGGAAAAAGCAGAGAATAGAAAAGATGAATTACAAAGGCAAGACGAAGTTGACGGAATCAACAAAATATTGAATTCAATAATTAAAAACTTACCACAAGCAAAAAGTTATATTTTGGATTTGCGTTTTAATGGTGGCGGAAAAGATGCTGTTGCACTTGACATTTTAAACCACTTTTCCGATAAAGAAAAATTGGCTTACACAAAAAAAGCAAGAATAGAAAAAGGTTTTGCAAATCCTCAAAAGTTTAAAATTATTCCGTCAAAAAATCATTTTAATGGAAACGTATATTTGCTAACAAGTAATTTAACAGCAAGTGCTTCCGAAATTCTTGTTTTAGCATCTTTAGCTAATTCCAATTTCAAAAGAATTGGCTCGACAACAGAAGGAATTTTTTCATCGACTTTAGATAAAGAACTTCCAAATGGTTGGGAATACGAATTATCTAACGAAGTTTATCAAGATTTAAAAGGCAAAAACTATGAAAATGTGGGAATTTCCGCAGATTATCCATTGGAATATTCAACAAATAAAGATGAGTTTTTAGACCAACTAACAAATGATTTAAAAAACAAAAAAGACAAAGCAATTGAATTAGTCATAGAACTTGAAAAAGAGAAATCAGGAAAATAACTATTGCCAACAATGTATAAAAATAATAGCGGTTTAGTCGCTAAACCGAAAGTAAGTAAATATAAAAAAGGTCTGTGTTAACCGAAAAGTTAATGCGTGAAAATTCGCTACTATTCTTATACTAGACCGTTAGCCACAAGCTCTGAAAAGCCAACCGCACAGTCAAGCACATTTCATTTTGCTCGTGCCTCACAAAATAAAAAGAGCTTGCCTTTTTCCAACACTCACCCAAACATAGTGATTATTTTAATACTCATTTAGTGAGATAATTAATAATTCTTCTTACTTTAGTAAACTGAAATAAATAATTCAATTATGAACCGAATTAAAGAGGTTTTAGACGAAAAAGGAATTAAGCAAAAATGGCTAGCTGAAAAACTAGAAAAAAGTTACAATATGGTTAACTCTTATGCACAAAACAGGAGACAACCAAGTTTAGAGGATTTATACAAAATTGCTGAAATCTTAAATGTTGAAGCAAAAGAATTACTAGTGCCAATAAAAGAGCTGAATTGAGGACGGAAATAGACATATTAGAAAATGAAATCTTAGAAAAATATCCAAAAGTTTTGGATATTCTTTTACGAGACCAAACAACTCAAAAAAACATTATTTGGGCAACAAGTAATTATGAGCATTTGGGAGAACAATATTTAGAATGTAATCAGATTCAATCTGAGCATATTACTGGTATAAATGGAAATGTAATAATGCCAAGGGTTCAAAAAGACCAAATATTACAACATTCCAGAGTAAAAAAAATGGCTGAAGTATTTACACCATCTTGGATATGTAATGCACAAAATAACTTAATAGATAATGCTTGGTTCGAAAGAAAAAATGTTTTCAATAAAGAAATTCCAGATGAAAAAAAATGGAAAACTAACCAAACAAAAATTGAATTCCCCAAAAATAAGACTTGGATAGATTATGTAAATGATACTCGACTTGAAATTTCTTGTGGAGAAGCACCATACATAACAAGTAGATACGATACTACAACAGGTAAGTTCATTAAGATTGAAAGCAGGATTGGTTTATTAGATAGAAAACTAAGAGTTATAAACGAAAATGTTGATGATTCTAGTGAATGGCTTAAGGCAATAAAGTCTGCTTATAAAAATACTTATGCTTATGAATGGCAAGGTGACAGTTTGTTATTAGCAAGAGAGTCAATGCTATTTACTTTCATTGAAAACTACAAACATAAATTCAGAAAAGAACCTTTACTTAAATCAATTCAAGAGATAGCATATATAATTTCTTGGAATGTTTGGCAAATGGATGGTTTAAAAGGTGTTGTTCCATTCTCTTGTGGTGAAATAAAAACAAAATCAGTTAACCTATTTGGAGAAGAAGAAACAGACAATTCATTTTGTAAAGGCTGTCTTAACAACAATATGCTTGAACATAATGGAATTTACTGTTTAGTTATGGACTGGTCAAACAAAGATTTAAAAGGGAAAAAACTAAGGTTTATTGACCTAATAGAAAATAAGAAATCAATAAATGGCAGAAAATAATCAACTAGATATACAAATACTTGAGGAATTAATCATCGGAAGAGTTGAGCCTCATATTTACGCTTTCACAACTGGAACAATTCCTAATTATTTAAAAATTGGCGATACCTACAGACCAGTAGAAACAAGACTTAATGAATGGAGAAAATATTTTCCTGAACTAGAGAAGAAATTTCAAGAAGTAGCAAAGATAGATGAAGAAACTTTTTTTAGAGATTTTGCAGTTCATAAATATTTAGAAAACGATATTCAAAAGTCTAGATTATTGCCTGATTCCTTAGAGTCAATGCCATATTATTCAAATGAATTTTTCAAAGATACTACACCAAAGGACGTAGATGATGCTATAATTGATATAAAAGAATCTCATAAAAATAACGACACAAAATATCAGCTCTATAAATTTGAAGACAGTCATATTCCAATAGTTCATACTTACAATAGAACTGAAACTTATGAGCCAAGACCAAATCAAAAGGAGACTATTGAAAGGTTCACAAATGCATTAAACAAAGGTAGAAACAATCTTTTAATGTATGCTGTAATGCGTTTTGGCAAATCATTTACCTCAATGTGTTGTGCAGTAGAAATGAATGCAAAAATTGTTTTAATTGTTTCGGCAAAAGCTGATGTTAGAGAAGAATGGAAAAAAACTGTAGAAAGCCATAAAAAGTTTGATGGATTTACGTTTTTAGACAGTAACTCACTTTTGCAAAGTGATTCTATTATTAAAGAAAAAATTGAGGCAAATGAAAACATCGCTTTATTTCTAACACTTCAAGATTTACAAGGCGATGATATAAAAACAAAACATAAGGAAGTATTTGAAAATCAAATTGATTTATTACTTATTGACGAGACACATTTTGGTGCAAGAGCATTAGAATATGGTAAGGTTTTAAAAGACTTTTCAAGCAAAGAACGAAAAAATGAGGAAAAACTCAATGATGAATCTATAGACCAATTAGACGATACTACTAAAACTATAAACGCAAAGGTTCGCATTCATTTATCTGGTACACCTTATCGAATTTTAATGAATAGTGAATTTACAAATGACGATATAATCGCTTTTTATCAATTCACAAATATTGCAGAAGACCAAGAAAATTGGAATGAGCAAAACCTAATTAAAGATGAAATAAAAGAATGGGATAACCCTTATTATGGTTTTCCTCAAATGATACGTTTTGCATTTAACCCAAATAAATCTTCCAGACAAAGAATGGAAGAACTTAAAAAAGCAGGTATTACTTATGCTTTCGCTGAATTATTAAAACCTAAATCCATACTTAAAGACAACACAAATCAACTACATAAAAAGTTTATTTATGAGCAAGAAATCATCGATTTACTTAATGTGATTGATGGTAAAGATGAAGATGACAATTTATTAAGTTTTTTAGACTATGATAAGTTGAAAGAAGGTAAAATGTGTCGTCATATGGTTTGTGTTCTTCCCTATCGTGCTTCCTGTGATGCTTTAGAGGAATTAATTAAATCGAATGAATTTAAAAACCTAAGTTCTTACGAAGTAATCAATATTTCTGGTGTAGAAAATGATAAAATTTACAAAGACACACAGTCAGTAAAATCTAAAATAATTAAATGTGAAAGCGAGAACAAAAAAACTATCACTTTAACTGTAAATAGAATGCTTACAGGAAGTACAGTACCTGAATGGGATACTATGCTCTATTTAAAAGATACAGCCTCACCACAAGAGTACGACCAAGCAATTTTCAGGCTTCAAAGCCAATTTATTAAGGTTTATAAAGAACCTGATGGCGATATTGTAAAATACAATATGAAACCTCAAACCTTATTAGTTGATTTTAATCCTAATAGAGTGTTCCAAATGCAGGAACAAAAGTCGCAGATTTATAATGTTAATGTAGAATCTAACGGAAATACCGAATTAGAAGAAAGAATAAAAAGAGAGCTACAAATTTCACCAATAGTTGTCATTAACAACAAAAAAATGGTTGAAGTTGAGCCAACAGATATTTTAGATGCTGTTCGCAAATATTCGAATGAAAGGAGTGTTTTAGATGAAGCCACATCAATTTCTATAGATTTTTCTTTGTTAGACATAGAGGCAATAAAAGCTGTAATCGAAAAACAAGGTGGTTTAAAATCAAGACAAGGTTTAGAAATAGAACCATCAGAGGGAGAAGGTGACGATATTGATACTGGTGATGAACCTGATAATAGTGAAAAGGCAGATGAAGGTGATAAGGATTCAAAACCTTCAAAAGATGATGAAAAAATAGATTACAAAGGAAAGTTTGCAATGTATTATGCAAGAATTCTTTTCTTTTCTTTTTTAACGGATTCAACTGTTAAATCACTTCAAGAAATTATCAATGCAATAATTAACGATGAAAACAATCTGCGTATAGCAACACATTTAAATCTTGAAGCAGACATACTTGTTCTATTTCAAGAGCACATTAATCCTTTTATACTAAGCGAATTAGATTATAAAATCTCTAATATAAATTCTTTAGCAAACGACACTACAATTTCACCAATTGAAAGAGCAAGTAATGCGATGAAGAAATTTAGTCGCTTATCGGATTCTGAGATTGTTACACCCGAAATTGTTACCGATAAAATGATGAACTCATTACCTGTCGATGCAATAAAAGAAACTACTTTACTACTTGATATTGCTTCCAAACAAGGCGAGTTTGTATATGCCACATATAAAAAATTCGGAAAAAAGGTAGCAAATAATTTTTACTCAATCCCAACATCCAAGATTGCTTACGAATTTACTAGAAAAGTATACAAACTACTTGAACTAGAAATTAAAAATATAGAATCAAACTACACATCTTACGATTTAATCAAAGAAAACGATTTGATTGAAGATGAAACTATAAAAATTAACAACAACGATATGAAATTTAATGTAATTGTTGGTAATCCACCATACCAAGAAAGCGATGGAGGTGCACAAGCTAGTGCTAGACCTATTTATCACCATTTTGTAAATATTGCAAAACAATTGGATTCTAACTACACCTGTATAATTATGCCAACAAGATGGTATGCTGGTGGAAAAGGGTTAGATACATTTAGAGACCAAATGTTAAATGACAAAAGTGTTTCGGAACTACACGATTTTTTAAAGCCAGATATCATTTTCTCCAATACAAATAACAGAGGAGGTATTTGTTTTTTCTTAAGAGATAAGAGTTTTGATAATAGTGAAGACTTAACGAAAGTATTTACTTATAATGATAATTTAATCCCAACTCAAAGTTTAAGAAATTTAAAAACAGAAGACTCTGACATTCTTATTCGACACAGTATTGCTGTAGACATACTCAAAAAGGTTAAATCAAATGATAAATTTGAGTCTTTTCAAAACATTATATCTTCAAGAAAACCTTTTGGTCTAGAGGGAAATATTGTTAAAAACAAAACAATCTTTAGGTCTACAAAGAATGGACTAACATCACCTATTTTGTGCTATGGTAGAGGGAAACAAGTAGGTTTTTTAAATAAAGAGGAAATCACAAAAAATACTAATTGGATTGATAAATTCAAAGTATTTGCACCTTACGCTAACAATATTGGGACAGAGTTAAATGATGATAACTTAAATGCATTTGTAGGAGAGCCAAATACAATAAGCACTGAAACATATATCGTTATAGGAGCTGATTTAGATTTAAAAGAACAATCAGCTAAAAATCTAACAAACTATTGTTTTACTAAGTTTACTAGGTTTATGCATAGCATTCCGAAAGTAAGCCAACACGGAACATCGAAAACATACAAATTTGTTCCTCTCCAAAATTTCACTTCTGAATCTGACATTGACTGGAGTAAATCCATTGAGGAAATTGACAAGCAACTTTATGAAAAATATAAATTGAGTAAAGAAGAAATTGAATTTATTGAAAAAATGATTAAACCGATGTAAAAGCCAACGCTCAAAGCCATACACATTCGCAATTCGCTACAGCCAACGCTACGCCAAAAATTGCAAAAGAGTATGTCTTACCAACGCTAGAAAGTTTGCGGAATAAAGCCAGTGGCTAACAATGTATATAAAAAATAGGGCGGAAACTGCTAAATCAAAGGCTTGTGCTTATTTGCAAAGTCCGCCACATTTTTAATTTGTATTTTAGAAAAAGATAAAAATAAAATGAAAAATATGGCTCAGTATAAATCCAAAAGTAAGTGCTTATCACCTGCCCTACTTTTCATATACTAACCGTTAGCACCAATTTGAAAAAAAAACTAATGAGAAAGATATTTGTAACTTTAATTGTGATTTTAATATCACAAATTGGCTTTAGTCAAAATTATCAATCTGAATTTCAGAAATATTGTGAAACTAATGACACAATAAATCAATTGAAAACTTTGAGAAAATGGCAATCTGAAAACCCAAAAGACGCTGAACTATTTACGAGTTATTTTAATTATCATTTTATGAAATCTCGTCAAGAAGTTCTGGCTTTGACGAATGACCAAACAAATGGCGAAAGTCTTGTATTAAAAGATAGTTTAAATAAAAATGCTGGATTTTTAGGAAGCCAAATTCACTACAATCAAACCGAATTAAAAAAAGGGTTTGATAAAATTGACAAAGGAATCAAACTTTACCCAAATCGACTTGATATGAGGTTTGGTAAAATCTATGCACTTGGACAAATTCCTGATTGGAAAAATTTCACATCAGAAATTCTAAAAACAATTGAATATTCTGCTAAAAACAAAAATAATTGGACTTGGACTAGCAATGAAAAATTTGATGGAACAGAAAAAGATTTTCTATTAGACATTCAAAATTATCAGTTACAACTATACAATACTGGAAATGATGATTTACTAAAAAATATGCGAGATGTTGCTAACAAAGTTTTAGAGTTTTATCCAAACCATATTGAGAGTTTATCAAATTTATCAATTACATATTTACTAACTGGAGAATATGATAAAGGAATTGAACCTCTTTTACGAGCTGAAAAAATAAATCCGAAAGATTATATTGTTCTTGGAAACATTGCTCAAGGTTACAAACTGAAAGGCGACAAGAAAAAAGCTATTGAATATTATGAAAAAACAGCTGAATTCGGAGATGAAAGAGCAAAGGAATTTGCGAAACAACAAATAGTTGAATTAAAACAATAAAAAACTGGTGCTAACACCGTATAAAATTAATTGCTGGTTTTAGCCAGTTTACGAAAGTCCTCGCGGACTTTCTATCTGTGATTTATTTGCTAACTTTAGTGCTAAATCAACGCAACTAATCTTATACAATCACGTTGTAACACCTTTTGACCGTCTTAAATACGGCTCATAAAATTAAAGAGTTTTCACTCAGAAATCTTCAAATACTGATTTTACTGCTTCAATTTTAGCCTCATTATTTACTTGATGATACATATTAAATGTTTTTATATCCTTATGACCACTGATACTCATAATCGTTTTATCTGCTATTCCTTTATTTCTCATAATAGTAATAAATGTTCTTCTTGCTGTGTGGGTAGAAATACGTTCATAGAATTTCTTTACAAAAACCTCCTGTTCTACTCCTTTTGTTTTGCTATACTCAACTTCATTTACAAAACCAGCATCTTTTAAAACCTCTTTTATGTAATCATTATGTTTTTGATTAGAAACTAATGGAAGTCTGTAATCATATTTTAAGAGAATAGCTTTCGAAATAGAAATCAAAGGAATTTCTCTGGTATCTTTAGAACTATCTTTTTCTTCTTTTAATACTACACAATCACTACTATTAACCGTTCTTTTATTAATCAGTTTTAATTCGCCAAAGCGCATACCAGTTAAACTCTGAAAAATAAAAACATCTTTAATTTTATTCAATTTTGAATCATCACAATCGTGATTATAGAGCTTTTTAATATCTTCAAAAGACAATGCTTCCTCCCTTGTTAAAACTCGTTTGGGTTTTTTAAAATTAATAAATTTATTATTAAACATAAATTCTTTTTTTAAAGCCCAAAACAAAAAAGTTTTTACAAGCCCTATATTTCTATTAAAAGTATTTGTGTAATGATCTTTATACTCATAACAAAAATCAATGAACTCTGTATAAAATATATTGTCAATCTTACTGAAAGTTAATTTATATCTTTTTACTTTTTCAAATTCTGTAAGTAGATTTTTAATATTATTATATCTTTTAATTGTAGATTTTTTCCATTCTTTTCTTTTAATCTTTTCATTTGTGAATCGATCATAAACTTCAAAAAATGCAGTTTTATTAACTGAAATATTACCTAATGATTTATCTAAATACTGTTTTAATGAATGGCTTGTAAACTCCGTTTTACTTAATTCAGATCGAGATTGAAATAAGTAAAATTCATCTTCATATTGATTTAGAACTCGAGAAATGAGTATATGGTTGACCGATACATCCTTTCCCCTATTATTGGGTTTATTATTTTGGAAATCCCAATTTTTTGGGATTATTGATTGTCTTGTGGAATAAACAAATTGTTTTCTTTCATTTTTAAAATAACAAGAAAACAAAATTAAAGTCTCATTAACACCCTTTGGTTTTCTCAGATAAAATGTATGCTTCATAATTTTTAAATTATTTTCAAATTTTTATACGTTGATAAAATCGTTGATAATTTTGTTATATCTAATTATATAAAAAAAGATTATTAAGATATAAAAAAAGTATACAAACCCTTATAAATAAACAACTTATAAAGAATAAATGACAAACAAAAATTATACTAAAGTATTCTCGGCGTCTCCACAAAATACATTTTACCAAAATAAAATGTTAAAATTATATATAGACGTAAGTTATATTAAAAGCAAGCGTCTATTAAATTATAATAACAAGTTGTTATCATAATTTTTCATAGCAATTTTCCCACTTTAAGTAATTGAAGTGGGTTTTTTACGAAATCGATTTCTTTTCATCTATAAAAATCGACCTTTTATCTATTTTTTTTGGTTTACAACTACATTCTATTGTATCTTTGAACCAAGATACTTGTTAAAGAGTATCTTTCTTTTTCATAGCAATTTTCCCACTTCATACTTTGGAGTGGGTTTTTTATTTTATATTGCTCACAACAATACCTTTTTAGTTGAAAAAAATTATAGTTTCCGTAACAAACGATTTATCTACAGACCAACGTGTTGCAAAAGTATGTAATACTTTACACGCTAATGGTTTTGATGTATTATTGGTTGGTAGAGAATTAAAAAATAGTTCACCTATTATTAGAGAATATAGTACTAAAAGAATGAACTTATTTTTTAATAGTAGCTTTCTTTTTTATGCTGAATATAACTTCCGCCTTTTCTTTTTCTTACTGTTTACAAAAAAAGACATTTTACTTTCTAATGATGTCGATTCATTAATAGCGAATTTTTTAGTAAGTAAAATTCAAAGAAAAAAAATAGTCTTTGACAGTCATGAGTTATTTTCTGAAGTTCCAGAACTCGTAGACAAGAATTTAGTAAAAAAAGTTTGGCTTCAAATTGAAAAATGGGTCATTCCGAAATTGAAAAATAATTATACTGTTTGTAAAAGTATAGCCGATATATATAAAGACACCTATAAGTCAGAATTTAAAGTTATAAAAAACATACCTCTTTATAAAGAAACAGAGACCGGAAACTTTCCTTTTAATTATAAAGAAGAAAAAGTCATTATTTATCAAGGTGCAATTAATATGGGAAGAGGTTTAGAATTAATGATTGATACCATGAAATATCTTCCAAATTATATTTTTGTTATTATTGGTGATGGTGATATTTTTATTCAATTAAAAAAGAAAGTAAAAAAAGAAAGTTTAGAAAACAATGTGAAGCTTTTAGGAAAATTATCTCCAGAAGAACTTCAAAAACTAACACCTTTAGCAAATTTAGGAATCAGTTTTGAAGAAGATTTAGGCTTAAATTATAGATATGCTTTACCAAATAAAATATTTGATTATATCCAAGCAGAAATTCCAATTTTAGTTTCTAATCTTCCAGAAATGAAACAAGTTGTCTTAGATTATAATGTTGGTGGGATTATAAAAAACAGAGATCCAAAAATTATTGCTAAACAAATTGAAGCGTTATTAGATAAGGATTTTTCAAAAGAATTATGTACAGCAAAAAAAGCATTGGTTTGGGAAAAACAGGAAAAACAATTGCTTTCTATTTTTAACAACTTACATTAATTACTTTTTGTATTGGTGTGGATTTTCTCGTACTCCTTTTTTAAATAATTTTCGTAAACTAGAACGCACAGAATTGTCAATTTGCAAGATTATATCTTTTATTTTTTCTGAAGATCTTCCTCTAAATGTAGTAATATGAAATTCATCCGAAACTAATAAAGCGGTATCAGAAAAATAATAATTAGACACACAACATCTAACATCATCTTTAACAACTTTACTTACAGAGTGCCATGAATTTTGGTGTGTAGCCATTACCACCAACCTATTAAATTTACTTTCTATGGTGATTTGCTTATTTTTTAATCCGTTAGGCCAAACTTCTAAATTTCCACCGTTTTCAAGCTCCCAATCTGGAGTTACATAATATAACAGGTTTAAAACACGCCATCTATTTCTGTCTTTATCATGTGAATTATCCAAGTGTGGATTCAAAAAACTATCTCTTTTCATTAAAGATAATCCGCCAGCATAAAGAAACTCATCTCCATAGACATGTTCTAAATCACAAATTCCTGAAACCAATTTAATTACTTTTTCGTCTTGAAATGCATAAATAACTTCTTCTAATAATGAATCGTATTTATCCATTTGATAGGCTGTATACTTATACTCTCTTATATTTTTCTTTTTTACAGCTTGGTCAATTTTAGGAAATTTCTCATGAATTAATTGCGCAAACTCTTTGGGTAAAATATCATCTAAGAAAAAATAACCAATTGTATCTTTCGACTTTAAAAATTGCTTTTTTAAAGATTCTTTATTTTTCTCTAATTGATTAAAAATTAGCTCACCTATGTTGTTTCTATTATAATTCACAATTATTTTAAAAGTATAAAAGTATTCATTTTTAAATTCTATTTTTGTTCTTAATGAAGAAAAGTATTCACCTTGTTTCTTTTGATGTTCCGTATCCTCCGAATTATGGTGGAATAATAGATGTTTTTTACAAAATTATTGAACTACATAAAAAAGGTGTATCTATATATTTACACACATATTTATTCAACAATAAAAGAAAACAAACTGAGTTAGAAAAATATTGTGAAAAGGTTTTTTATTATAAAAGGAAAAATAGTTTTCTTTCCATTTTATCAACGCTTCCTTTTAGGGTTAAAAGTAGGAAAAACAACACTTTAATTTATAATTTAATTAAAATTAAAGCCCCTGTTTTATTTGAAGGACTACATACTTGTTACCCATTATTAAATAAAGTTTTTGATGAAAGAACTTTTATAAGAACCCATAATATTGAGCATGATTATTTTTATGGATTAGCAAAAAGCGAATCAAATATTTTTAAAAAGATATTTTTCTTTATGGAAGGTTGGAAGCTTAAACGTTTTGAAAAACATATAAATAAGGTAACCGGAATATTTACTATTTCACCCTATGAACAAAGGTATTTCACCTCTAATTACGGTAATAAATGTCACTATATTCCAGCTTTTCACAAAACTAAAACCATAGATAAGTATTCAAAAAAAAGAGATTTTATTTTGTTTCATGGAGATCTAAGAGTTTCTGATAATATTAAAGCAGCATTATTTCTGATTAAAGTTTATAAAGATTCAGGATATAAATTTATTATTGCAAGTAGTAAAATCAATAAGAAAATTGAGTCCGAAATAAAAAAACATGATGCTATTGTTTTTAAGGATATTCCTGATCAAGATTCTTTAGAAAAACTTTTAAAAGAAGCGCATATAAATACACTTTTTACTTTTCAGAAAACCGGAATAAAGTTAAAGCTACTAAACACATTATATCAAGGAAAACATATTATTGCTAATAGTAAAATGATTGATGATACTGGTTTAGAAAACTTATGTGTTGTGGCTAATTCAAAAAAAGAAATATTAAGGGCTACAGAAGAGTTATTTTCTCAAGATTTTGAAATTGAAGACATAAAAGACCGTCAAGATAAATTAATTCACTTTAGTCCTGAGGAATCGGCTAAAAAAATGATTAAAGAAATTTTTAAACCGTAGCTTTCTGTTCTACTTCAAACAGTTTTCCACCTTCACATTTCACGGTTCTTTGCTTAAATTTTACGATAAGCTGATAATCGTGCGTGGCCATAAAAATGGTTTTACCACTTTTATTTATTTCATTCAGTAATTCCATCACTTCTAACGAAGTTTTTGGATCTAGATTCCCAGTAGGTTCATCGGCTAGAATTAATTCTGGATCATTTAAAAGTGCTCTTGCTATTGCAACACGTTGTTGTTCTCCACCAGAAAGCTCAAAGGTTTTTTTGTAGTATTGTTCTTTCATACCAACCTTATCTAACACTTCATGAATTTTATCTTTTCTTTCTGATTTATCTTTCCAACCCGTTGCTTTTAAAACAAACTCAAGATTATCAAAAACATTTCTATCACTCAGTAATTTAAAATCCTGAAAAACAATTCCTATTTTTCTTCTTAAAAACGGAATCTCTTTTTCCTTTAATTTTTTCAAATCAAAACCAACAATATTTCCTAATCCGCGCTGTAAGTGTAAATCTCCATAAAGTGTTTTCATCAAACTACTTTTTCCACTTCCTGTTTTACCAATTAAATAGTAAAAATCACCTTTATTTATAGTCAAATTTACTTTAGACAATACTAAATTATCTCTTTGATAAATATCTGCATTATCTAAATGTAAAACCGAATCTTCCATAAAATATTGATTTCTACAAACCTATAAATTTATAATCATTTTACGATTAAAATTAGCAACAATTCTTACATTTGAATCATATTTTTAAAAACTTTTTTAGAAATACTATCCAACAAAACAAAAAAACGAACGTTATTCTTTTTAAACAATAAAATTCTTTGATGAAACCCTCAAAAAAAATAATTTTCTTTTTTTTAAGTATTCTACTAACATTCTCTGTTTCTTCTCAGCAATCTGAAATTGATGTAAACCTATTAGCAGATTTTAATCACGCAGTAAAATTGTACAACAACAAAGCATATGCTGCTGCACAACAGAATTTTATTAAAGTCACCAAAAAGAGCGAAAGCACAAGTAATATTAAAGCAGATGCATTTTATTATGATGCCATGTGCGCTATCAAATTAAATCAAACTGATGCCGATAAAAAAGTTAAAGATTTTGTAGAAAATCATCCAACAAGCAACAAAAAAGACAAAGCTTTTTTAAATGTTGGTAATTATTATTTTTCTAATAAAAGAGCATCCCATGCCCTAAAATGGTATACAAAAGTTAACGATCGTTTTTTATCTGATGAAAACAAAAAAGAGTTGAACTTTAAAATGGGATATGCATTATTGGTCAATAGAAATTTATCATTGGCTAGAAATAAATTTTTGCCTTTAATTAATGATGCTCGATACGGAAACGACTCACGATATTATTATGGATATATTGCTTACAAACAAGAAGATTACGATGTTGCAGAAACGACATTAACAGAAATTGCAAATAACGAATCTTATAAAAGTGAAGTAAGTTATTACCTATTAGACATTAGTTTTAAAGCAGGTAGATTTGAACGTTGTATTGATGTTGGCGAGAAATTATTACCAAAAGCAAGTAAAAAAGAAAAATCAGAAATTTCTAAAATTGTAGGAGAAAGTTATTTTAATCTTAAAAAATATAAAGAAGCAATTCCGTATTTAAAAACCTATAAAGGAAAAAGAGGTAAATGGAATAATACTGATTATTATATTTTAGGATACGCCTATTATAAGCAAGATAATTTTGAAACTGCCATTAGTTATTTCAATAAAATTATTGATGAAAAAGATGGTGTTTCTCAAAACGCATACTATCATTTAGGTGAATGTTATCTGAACTTAGACAGAAAACCAGAAGCCTTAAATGCTTTTAAAAGTGCTAGTGAACTTGCTTTTGATCAACAAATAAAAGAAGATGCTGCTTTAAATTATGCTAAGTTGAGTTATGAAGAAGGTAACCCATATAAAAGTGTTGCAGAAATTTTACAAGAATATTTAATTCAATATCCTAAGTCTAAAAGCTACAATGAAATTAATGGTTTGGTGGTTACCTCCTATTTACATCAACAAGATTATCAAGGTGCTTTAAATTATCTGGCAAAGAAAAAAACTAAAGAAAATTCAAAATTAACCAACGAAGTTTCTTTATACAGAGGAATTCAATTATTTAATGAAAATAAACTAAAAGAAGCACTTCCTTTATTTGTGAAAAGTAAAAAATCAGAAAAACCACCTATTTATCAAAAAGCACAATTTTGGGAAGCAGAAACTAATTACAGATTAGAAAATTATAAAGAATCTACAGCACAATTTATCATCTTAAAAAAGTTTTTAATTAAAAATAATAGCATTGAGTTTTCTGAAATCGATTATAATATTGGGTATAGTTATTTTAAACTAAAACAGTATGATAAGGCTATTGAATGGTTTCAAAACTTTTTGAGTAAAGAAGAAATTGATTATTCTTTAAAAGATGATGTTAGATTACGTGTAGGCGATTCTTATTTTGCATCAAAAGAATATAGAGATGCTATAAAAGCGTACAAAAACATTACTGATGAAATTGGAACAGGTGCAGATTATGCGTTTTATCAAACTGGAATTAGTTATGGTTTTTTAGGTGAAAATGATAAAAAAATTGACGCGTTAAAATCAGTAGTGAATCAATTTGAAACTTCAGATTTAAAAGATGATGCCTTGTATCAAATAGGAAATACGTATGCTAGTATTAAAGAAAATGAACAAGCACATAAGGCGTATCAACGTGTTTTAGAAAAACACCCTAAAAGCGCTTACAATCCAAGTATTTTATTACGAGAGGGGCTACTATATTATAATGAAAACAACAATAGTAAAGCGATAGAACGATTTAAAGAAACTGTAAAAAAGTATCCAAATTCTACAGAAGCAAAGCAAGCGGTTACCAATGCTAAAAATGTATATATAGATACAGGAAATATTGATGAATATGCAAATTGGGTTCGTGGAATTAAATTTGCAAATGTCTCTGATGATGATTTAGATAATATCACGTATCAAGCAGCGGAAAATAAATTTTTGGAGAATAATACTCAAAAAGCCATTGAAGGTTTTAGCAAATATCTACAATCCTATCCAGATGGTTTACACGCACTTAAGACAAACTTTTACTTAGCCGAATTACTAAATAAAATTAATCTTCAAGAAAAGGCGATTCCGAATTATAGCTATGTAATTGTTCAACATCAGAATGAATTTACAGAAGAAGCTTTAAATAAATTAGCGCAAATTCATCTAGAAGCTGCGGATTGGAAAAAAGCAATTCCTTTGTTAGAACGATTAGAAGTTGAAGCAAATTCGCCACAAAATATTCTGTTTGCAGAAAGTAATTTAATGAAAGGGTATTACGAATCTAATCAATTTAAAAAAGCAGTTGAATACGCAGAAAAAGTATTGGTAAAAGATAAAATTGAAAGCAATTTAGAATATGATGCTAAGATTATTATTGCCAGAGCTGCATTTAAAACTGAAGATTTACAAACCGCCGAAGAATACTATGGTGAAATAGAAAGAAACGCTACTGGAGAATTAAAAGCGGAAGCCCTGTATTTTAATGCCTTTTTTAAACATCAAAATAAAGAATATCTAGACTCTAATAAAGTTGTACAAACGATAGCTGCTGATTATTCTTCTTATAAGTATTGGGGATTAAAAGGCTTAATTATTATGGCAAAAAATTATTACAAACTAAAAGATGCCTATCAAGCAACGTATATTTTAGAAAACGTAATTAAAAATACGCAAGGATTTGATGATGTTTTATTAGACGCAAATAACGAGTTGAAGAAAATAAAAACTCAAGAAGCCAAAACCAATAATTCGGTAACACCACAAAATTAACATTGATGAAAAAAATTCTTTTTACATACCTAGTTATTTTTGGTGTTTGTTTGGTAAACGCACAAAAAAAATCACCTCCAAAAAAGGCTAAAGACACTATAAAAACAGAAGTAATTAATGTGATTACTTCGTATACTCCTAAAATATCAGATGCTTTTAAGATAAAAAAAACGCCTACCATTAAATTAGATAAAGACAGTAAAAAGAGAGCCTTAGAATACACTATTTTTTCTGCGCCGGTTGCCTCTACATTTATTCCTAAAAGTGGCGTTTTAAAAGGAATCGATTTAGGAAAAAAAGAACGTTTATACAGAAATTATTTAGCAGGCGGATTTGGAAGTAACACAACTCCTTTTGGAGAACTATTTTTACATTATAATTCTAAATTCGATTTTGATATTGGCTTGTTTGCTAAATATATCTCTTCTGAAAATCCTATTGAAAGTACACCTTTACAAAGTGGTTTTTCAAATTTTGAAGCTGGATTCTTTTTTCTTAAGGAAGAACGTTATTTTGATATTAAAATTCAGTTAAACTCAGAACAGAAAAAATACAATTGGTATGGTTTACCAAATTATACTTTTACACAACCAACCATAAATGCTATTGCCGAAGAGCAAAGTTATAATTCGTTTAACGTAACAACAGAATTTCTTTTACACGATTCGTATATTCAATCTTCATCAATTAGTTTAGGAATTTTTAGAGATTTATATGATTCTTCTGAATTTTTAATTCAGTTAAAACCTAATTTTAAATTTCCTTTAGGAAGAATTAACCGATTTTTAGATGATATACATGTAAACACAAAACTTGAGTTTCTAAAAGGGGATTTTGTAAAAGAATATACCAGTAATACTCAAATCAAATACACTATTTTCACAGCTGGTATAAATCCGTATTATTTATTAGATTGGAATGATTTTTCTATAAAAGCTGGGCTAAAAACCTATCTTTCTTTAGATACAGAAAATAGTTCTACTAACTTTTTAATCTATCCAGACGTGCATGTTTCGTATCCATTAGTAAAGGATTACTTAAATGTGTATGTGGCTGCAAATGGCGATTTACATACCAATACATATCAAGATTTAGTGGCAGACAATCCGTATGTTTCACCAACACTTTTCATCACACAAACCAATGAAAAATATAGTTTTAATGGTGGATTTGCAGGAAAACTTTCCACGCATACTAGTTTTGATTTTAAAGCCAGCTACAAAAACGAACAAGACAAAGCGTTATTTTTAAGAAATAACTCAAAATCTGATGGGACAAATACAAATTTTAATGCTACGTCGCTTTTAGGGTACGAATTCGGAAACTCTTATAAAGTATTGTATGACGATGTTATTACACTCAGTTTTTTTGGTGAAATAGAAATCGACTTAAGCAAGAAAATTACTGTTGGTTTTAATGGAAAAGTAAATTCATATACTGTAAGCAATAATTCAACCGCATGGAATTTACCAGAGTTTGAAGGAACTTTTTTTACCAGATATAAAAACTACAAATGGTATTTCGGACTAGATGCTTTTATCGTTGGAGATAGAAGTGTGATTAATTATAACGGAGCAAACAACAATTCATTTACCACAAAAAAGCTAACTTCTTATGTAGATGTTAACTTAAATGGAGGCTATCATTTTAGTGATAAACTTTCTGCTTTTATAAAAATGAATAACATTTCTGATAATAAATATCAACGTTTCTCGAACTTTAATAATCAAGGTTTTCAAATTTTAGGAGGGGTTGCCTATAAGTTTGATTTTTAAAGCTAGCGTTTTTAAGTATTTTATAATCTAAAATTACTTTTTCAAATTTCTCATTTGATTTTTGTAGATTTATCTCATTCAAATAATCCTACAAAATGAAAAAACTATCGCTACTTATTATAGCAAGTCTTGTAATTTTTTCTTGCAAGCAAACACAAAAAGATACTGCTCTAAATTCTGCAGACTTTTCTAAACAAGAGAAAAAAGACTCAACAAACATTAAACACTTTTTCAATACGGCTTTAAAAGAAGGTAAAGCCTACGATTGGTTAGAAGACCTAACAACAAATGTTGGAAGTAGATTATCTGGTTCTGAAGGTGCTGCAAAAGCTGTTGTATGGGGAGAAAAACTAATGAATGAGATTGGTTTAGACTCAGTTTGGTTACAACCCGTTATGGTTCCGCATTGGGTACGTGGCGAAAAAGAAGTTGCTAATTATTCTTTTAAAGGCAAAAAGATACATGTACCTGTTTGTGCTTTAGGTGGATCTATTGCAACACCTTCAAACGGAATTACAGCAGAAGTTATTGAAGTAAAAAGCATCGAAGAAGCCGAACTATTAGGTGAAAAAGCCAACGGAAAAATTGTCTTTTTTAATGGTCGATTTGACAACACCTTAATAAACACTTTTAAAGCGTATGGTGGTTGTGTTGGGCAACGATTTGCTGGTGCGTCAACCGTTGGTAAATTTGGAGCGAAAGCAATTATTGTTAGATCAATGACAAACGGCATTGATGATTATCCACATACAGGTTCTATGGGGTATGGAGATATTCCAACATCAGAATATATTCCTTCAGCAGCAATTAGCTCTAGAGCTGCAGAAAATTTAAGCAAACATTTAAAAGAAAATCCAAGGTTAAAATTTTATTTAAAACAAAGTTGTAAAACATTACCAGATGCACCTTCTCATAATGTAGTTGGCGAAATTAAAGGAAGTGAAAATCCAGATAAAATTATGGTGATTGGCGGACATTTAGATTCTTGGGATTTAGGTGATGGCGCTCATGATGATGGAACAGGTATTGTACAATCCTTAGAAGTTGCGTACTTATTAAAAAAGAATAATATCAAGCCAAAAAACACAATTAGAATTGTCTTTTTTATGAATGAAGAAAATGGGTTACGTGGTGCCAAAGAATATGCGCGTTTAGCTAAAGTAAATGGAGAAATTCATATTGGTGCTTTAGAATCTGATGCTGGCGGACATACACCAAGAGGTTTTTCTATTGATGCAAATGATAAAAACATTCACTTATTACAAAGTTGGAAAAAACTATTAGCTCCATATGGTTTACATGATATTACAAAAGGCGGAAGTGGCGCTGATATAAGTCCTTTGAAAAATGATGAAATTACATTGGTAGGTTATCGTCCAGATAGTCAACGTTATTTTGATTATCATCATGCAGCAAGTGATACATTCGATAAAGTAAATAAACGTGAGCTTGAACTTGGGAGTGCTTCCATGGTAAGTATTGTCTATTTAATGGATAAATATTTGTACACAAACGAGACTCTTAAACCATAATTTATGAAAAGATTAATTTCTCTTTTTTGTTTTAGTATCCTTTTTACTTCTTGCAGTAAAAAACAAGCAGATAGCATTGTCATAAATTCTAACACCTATACGGTTAATGACAATTTTGAAAATGTTGAAGCTTTTGCGATTAAAGACGGTAAATTTATTGCAGTAGGCTCTAACGAGGAGATTCAAGAAAAATATGCTTCAAAAAACATTATTGATGCTAAAAGCCAAACTATTGTTCCAGGTTTAATTGATGCACATTGTCATTTTTATCGCTTAGGATTACAACAACAAAAAGTTGATGTTTCTGATACTAAGAGCTACGATGAAGTCTTAGAAAAACTAGTTACTTTTCAAAAAGAAAAAAATGTTTCTTTTATCACAGGACGAGGTTGGGATCAAAATGATTGGGAAGTTAAAAAGTTTCCGACCAAGGGAAAATTAGATAAACTATTCCCTACTATTCCAGTGGCAATAACAAGAATTGATGGACATGCATTGTTAGTTAATCAAGCTGCGTTAGATTTTGCTGGGATTACAAAAGCAATAAAAATTGAAGGTGGAGAATTTATTCAAGAAAACGGAGAACTTACTGGTGTTTTAATAGATAATGCCATGGATTATATCAAACCCCCTACTCCAACTAGAAAAGAACAAATTCAAGCATTAAAAACAGCAGAGAAAATTAATTTCTCTTACGGATTAACAACCGTAGATGATGCTGGTTTAGACAAACCAATTATTGAATTAATTGATAGTTTACATCAAACTGGAGATTTAAAAATTAAAATCTATGCCATGGTTTCAGCAACACAACCTAACTTAGATTATTACACTAAAAAAGGAATTATAAAAACGGATAGATTAAACGTGCGTTCTTTTAAAGTATATGGTGATGGCGCTTTAGGCTCTAGAGGAGCTGCATTAAAAAAATCATACTCCGATAGAGAAAATCATTTTGGAGCCTTAATATATTCACCAGAAAGATATCAAGAAATTGCAGAACAAATTGCGAATTCTGATTATCAAATGAATACGCATGCTATTGGAGATTCGACAAATTATTTACTATTAAAAACCTATCAGAAAGTATTAAAAAATAAAAAAGATAGACGTTGGAGGATAGAGCATGCTCAAATTGTTGATGAGAATGATTTCGATGGTTTTAAAAACATCATTCCTTCCATTCAACCAACACATGCAACATCAGATATGTATTGGGCTGGAGATAGAGTTGGCGAAAAAAGAATTAAAGGTGGATATGCCTATAAAAAATTACTAAACATTTACGGAAAAGTAGCTTTAGGAACAGATTATCCTGTTGAAAAAGTAAATCCTTATTTAACATTTTATGCAGCTACAGTTAGAAAAGACCTCAACAATTACCCAGAAGGTGGGTATCAAATGGAAAATGCATTATCGAGAGAAGAAACTTTAAAAGGAATGACCATTTGGGCTGCTTTTTCAAACTTTGAAGAAAATAAAAAAGGATCTATTGAAGTTGGAAAATCTGCAGATTTCGTGATTTTAAATCAGAATATCATGAAAGTTAAAGGAAAAGAGATTCCTGAAACTAAAGCATTAAAAACTTTTGTAAATGGTGAACAGGTAAATTAATCAAATTCTCTTAAAAGTTAAACATTACACTTTAGAAGTTTGTTTTAACATTTCAGAAATTTTATATTATTATTAATTCATTTTCATCTATTTTCACACTTGCACTATTAAGCTTTTATGAAATTTAAACTAACCTCCATTCTTTTTTTATTAAATATACTTATTAGTTTTTCTCAGAATATCTGTAGTGATAATTTTGATCTTAAAAAGTTTAACAATCAAGAAATTAATAAAAATAATGCACTAGGAATTTTAGATTTAGGTCTATATTATAACAATAAAAACTACAACGAAAGTTTATCCAATATAGAAAATGTTTTAATTTTTTCTGAAAAAAATAATTTCATAGAAGGAATTGCAAGAGCTTTTGTAGCCTACTCAAGTTATTATTATACAAAAGGAGATTTTTCAGCGTCTATGAATTATTGCTTAAAAGCAATAAAGTTATTAGATATTACTAAGGACACTGAAGCATTAATTGAAGTAAAAAATAACATTGCTAAGATAGAAAGAGAAAATGATAATTTTGAAAAAGGTATTGAGATTTGTTTAAATCTAATCTCTGAATTAGAGAAAGAACCAAATTCAATACAACTTGCTAGGATACATCTTAATGCAGCAAATATTTACATGAATATTAAAGGCAATAAGTTTAATAACGCATTAATTCACTTAAATAAAGCCAATACTATTTTTAAAAAGAAAGATTGTGAAAGTGGTATTGCAATGACA